>JAWOBH010000152.1:0-10693 GCA_046498125.1 Prochlorococcaceae cyanobacterium
GACCCTAGTGAACCGAGCGCTGGGGGGCCAGGCACTGCTCCACCACCTCGCGGCAGTTGGTGGAGAGCTCGGCGGCCGCCAGCTGCTCGAGGGCCTCGCGCAGGCGGTCCTGGCGGTGGGGCCCGTAGCTCTGCCAGCGGCTGAACACCTTGGCCAGGCGTGAGGCCGTGATCGGGTTGCGGCGATCGAGCTCGGCGATCCGGGCGGCCAGGAAGCGGTAGCCGCTGCCATCGGCGGCGTGGAACACCGGTGCATTGCCAGCCAGACCTCCCAGCACCGCCCGCACCGAGTTGGGGGCGGCTGGGTCATAGCGGGGGTGCTCCAGCAACCGGGCCACGCGCTCCAGACCATCGGCGAACGGGGCCGAGGCCTCCAGGGCAAACCAGGCATCGAGGATCACCGGCCGCTGCTGCCAGCGCCGGTAGAAGCCATCCATCGCCTCCTGGCGCTGGGGAATCGGGTAGCACTGCAGGGCCTGCAGACCGGCCCGGGCCAGGGTCATGGTCGGCCCAGCCACGGCGTCGCGGGCGGCGGCGATCACCACGCCGTCGCAGGCGGCCACGCGCCAGCGCCAGATCACGCCGGTGAGGCTGCGGGCGCCGCTGCCGTCAGGCCAGGCCAGGCCCCACTCCGGGCGGCAGCGCTCCAGGGCCTCGGCGAGGGGATCGGCCAGGGCTTCCCCGAAGCGCTGCTGCAGGGCCAGGCGGGCGGCGAACAGGGCCGGCGGATCGGGCTCCAGATCCGCCGCTGCCGCCGCGTCCTCCAGTTCGGGGAGGGCGGGGAGGGCCATCAGGGCGGCCCGGCTGGCCTCCGAGAGGGCAGGGTCGGCCAGGATGCGGCCCATCGCATCGATCAGCTCGCTCTCCAGGGCGGCATCGGCCTGGCCGGCGGCGCGGCGCAACAGGGCATCGCGCAGCAGCGCCTGGCCCGCGTCCCAGCGAGCGAAGGCGTCGCTGTCGTGGGCCAGCAGGTGCACCAGCTCGGAGCTGGGCCGGCCCAGCTCCAGCTTCACCGGCGCCGAGAACTGGCGCAGAGCCGAGAGCGCTGGGGGATGATGCTGGCGGGGCAGGTTCACCAGCCTGATGTGCTGCTCCGGCCTGTCCACCACCAGCAGCCGGGTGAGCTGGCCGGCCGCGCCGCTGCGGTTGGCCCGCCTGGCCTGCGTCTCGGTCTCGCCGTCCAGCTGCAGAGGCAGGGGCTGGCCAGCCTGATCGAGAAGCCCCAGGGCCAGGGGGATGACCACGGGCCGCTTCTCGCTCTGGCCTGGGGTGGGGGGGGTGTGCTGGCGGATCTGCAGCTCCAACCGGCCGCTGTCCCCATCCCAGAGGCGGCGCACCTCCAACCGGGGTGTGCCGGCCTGGTGATACCAGCGGCGGAACTGGGCGACGTCGAACCGGGGCGGCGCCTGGGCTTCGCCGGCAGCCTGGGCTTCACCGGCAGCCTGGGCTTCGCCTTCAGACCAGGCCTCTTCGGCGGCGTCCTGCATCGCCTGCACGAAATCGTCGCAGGTGGCGGCACTGCCGTCGTGGCGCTGCACGTACAGCGCCATGCCGCGCTGGAAGGTGTCCTGCCCGAGCAGGGTGTGGAGCATGCGGATCAGCTCCGAGCCCTTTTCATAGATGGTGGTGGTGTAGAAGTTGTCGATTGCCTGATAGGCTTCGGGCTGCACCGGGTGGGCCGTGGGGCCAGCATCTTCGCGGAACTGGGTGTTACGCAACAGTGCAACATTCTCGATCCGGTTGAGAGCGGCACCATGGAGATCCGCGCTGAAACTCTGATCGCGAAACACCGTGAGCCCCTCCTTCAGAGACAGCTGGAACCAGTCGCGGCAGGTGATGCGATTGCCGGTCCAATTGTGGAAATACTCGTGGGCAATGACACTCTCGATGCGCTCGAGTTCAGCATCGGTAGCCGTTTCGGCATCGGCGAGAACCAGCTTGGAGTTGAAGATGTTGAGGCTCTTGTTCTCCATCGCGCCCATGTTGAAATGGCGCACCGCCACGATGTTGTATTCATCGAGGTCGTACTCCAGTCCGTAGCGCTGCTCATCCCAGGCCATGGCCCGCTTCAGCGATGCCATCGCATGGGCGGTGTAGGGGGAATCTCCGGGTTCCACATGCAGGCGCAGGGTCACCGCACGGCCGCTGGCGGTGGTGAACTGATCGCGCACCTCCTCCAGCTGGCCCGCCACCAGGGCAAAGAGATAGGAGGGCTTGGGGAAGGGGTCGTCCCAGACGGCGTAGTGGCGGCCGCCGCCCTCAACCCCATCGGCCAGCTCACCGCTGTCCACGCAGTTGCCGTTGGAGAGCAGCACCGGGCAGCTCTGGCGGTCGGCCTCGAGGCGCACCCGGAAGCGGCTGAGCAGATCGGGGCGGTCGGGATGGAAGGTGATGCGGCGGAAGCCCTCGGCCTCGCACTGGGTGGTGAACAGCCCGCCGCTCACGTACAGGCCCTCGAGGGCGGTGTTGGCGTGGGGCCGGATCCGCACCCTGCTCTCGAGCACGAACGGGCCGGCCGGAGGTTGGGGGATCACCAGCCGCTGCTGCTCGCGCTGCACGGCCTCGGCCGCCAGGGGCTGGCCGTCGCAGCGCAGCTCCAGGAGCTCCAGATCCACCCCCTGCAGCACCAGCGGACCGGGCCCGGCGGCGGGATTGGGACGGAAGGCCAGCCGCGCCTCCACCTCGGCGTGGTCAGCGAACAGGCGCACCGTGAGATCGGTGCGATCCAGCAGCTGGGGCGCGGGCCGGTAGTCGGCGAGACGCACGCTGGTCATGGCAGGGCAGGGGGTTTGGGAGCGGCCTGGACGGCCTGCTGCACATCGCGCAGCACGGTCTCCGGCAGCTGATCGGGGCAGAGCTCGGCGGCCCCCAGCACGGTGGCATTGATCGAGCCCTTGCGCAGATCATCCAGGCTCAGGGGCGTGTCCGACACCTGGGCGATGCCGCCCCCATGGCTGCCCTGGATCCACACGCTGATGGTTTCGGCGGCGATGGTCACGGCCAGGTCGAACTCCACACCGGCGGTCCGGGCGATGCACACGTTGAGGGCGGCAAGGCGGGTGTACACGTCCATCTCCACCTCGCTGGCCGGTGCCGCCAAGGCAGGGCGGGCCGTCAGCGTCAGCCCCGCCGCCAACACCAGGGGCGCCAGACGCCAGGAGCGCAGAGACACAGTTGCCACCGAAGAGGTGATTCCATGCTGCTGCATGGCACGGCGGTGCCGCTGCGGCACTGATGGTCATCCGCTGTTGTTCATCCGCTTTTCTCCATAGGATTCAACGGTGGAACCTGCAGCGTCCAGTTCTCCCCCAGCCCCGGCTCACGCCGGCGGCCAGCACCAGGAGCTGGAGCTGTTGCTGCTGGCCTCGCGCCAGCATCTGGCCAGTCCCGATCTGCGCCAGCTGCAGCAGCTGCTCCGCGATCAGGAGCTGGGCCTCAAGGCGCAGCTCACGATCAGCGATCCCGCCCGGCATCCGGAGCTGTTGGAGCTGCATCGCCTGGTGGCCACCCCGGCTCTGGTGAAACTGGCACCCCTGCCCCGGCAGGTGTTCGCCGGCAGCACCATCAGCCAGCAGCTGCGCAGCTGGCTGCCCCGCTGGCAGCAGGAGCAGGTGGTGAGCAGCCTGGGCCTCAACCTCAAGCCGGTGGAGGCCGATGGCAGCCGCAGTCGCCGCGAACTGCAGCTCGACGATCAGCTGCTGGTGCTGCGCCAGGAGAACGAGGCCCTGATCGAGCGGCTGGGGGTGCAGGAGCGTCTGCTGCGCATGGTGGCCCATGAGCTGCGCACCCCTCTCACGGCCTCCAAGCTGGCGTTGCAGAGCTTCGAGCTCGGCCAGATCGATGTGCACAGGCTCCAGGATGTGCTGCGCCGGCGGTTGAGCGACATCGAGGCCCTGTCACGGGACCTGCTGGAGGTGGGCAGCACCCGCTGGGAGGCGCTGTTCAACCCCCAGCGGCTCAACCTGGGCAGCGTGGCGGCGGAGACGATCCTGGAGCTGGAGAAGCTCTGGGTGGGCCGTGATCTGCGCCTGGTCACCGATATCCCCGCCGATCTCCCGGACGTACACGCCGATGGCCGGCGCATGCGCCAGGTGCTGCTCAACCTGCTGGAGAACGCCTTCAAGTACACCCCCGATGGGGGCAGGGTGAGTCTGGCCCTGCTGCACCGCACCAGCCGGTGGCTGCAGCTGAGCGTGTGCGACAGCGGTCCCGGCATTCCCGAGGCCGAGCACCAGCGCATCTTCCAGGAGCGGGTGCGCCTGCCCCAGACCGCCGGCAGCACCTCCGGCTACGGGGTGGGTCTGGCGGTGTGCCGCCGCATCACCGAAGTGCATGGCGGGCGGATCTGGGTGGTGTCCAAGCCCGGCGAGGGGGCCTGTTTCCACGTCACCGTGCCGGTCTGGAACGGTCAAACAGCCCCGTCTTGACGAAGGGACACCCCGGCCCGTAGCTTCCATGCATCGGCGCAGCGGCCCAGATCCCAGATCTGGTGCAGCTTTTCCCCAACAGGCCTCGTCCCGGGGTTCTACTGTTGAACCCGCATGGCGGGATCGGGCGCCGTGGCCTCGCCCCCATCGTCTAGAGGCCTAGGACACCTCCCTTTCACGGAGGCGACAGGGGTTCGAATCCCCTTGGGGGTATTGACAGACCGGGCTCTGACAGAGACTGGCCCGATTACCGGCCCTGCCTGTTGAGCGGGCCTACTCGTTAATACGAGCTGCTGCGGCACCATTAGTCTGCCGCTGTCGTTCAGTCCTGCTCGCTGCGGCGGGTTGCCTCCTGCTGAACGCCGCGCAGGTTGGAGGCCAGATCCTGCTGCAGCCGCTGCTCGATCAGGCCGATGGGCATCCCCGGCTTGCCCTGCACGGTGAGCTCGTAGAGCAGGCGGGTGCTGATCTCATCGCGGTCGACGCGCCAGGTGCCCTCAAAGCGCCGGAAATCGCCCCGCAGCATCTGGAAGCGCAGTTCCCCGGCGGCCAGGTCCTCCTCCAGCTCCAGCTCCACCCGGGCACTGAAGCGCAGGCCGCAGAACTGCTGGCTGCCCACCTGCTCAAGGGCCACCCGGTTGCCCCGGCGCCAGAGCAGGCGGGAACTCACCAGATTGGGAATGAAGCGATCGAGGTTGGCGTAGTCGGTGAGCACGGTCCAGATCCGCTCGGGATCGGGGGCCAGGCGCAGCAGCACCGCCAGGCGGCGGGTTCCCTGCTCCAGCCTCTCCATCTCCTGCTGGATGGTGTCGAGGCTGCAGCAGGCCTGGCTGGGCTGGACGGCGCCCAACCCTGCGGCTTCGGCGGGCTGGGGGCTGAGCGGCAAGAGGGTGAGCGGCGCCAACGGGTTGAGCCGTGTGTGCTGGCGCACAAGCTAGCGGCATCTGTTCGAATCTCTGTGCCGTCCGTCACTGCGGCGGGATTCCCAGGAGCCCATCCTTATGATCGGCCCACCAGTGCCGGGATCTCAGCCGCCATGCGTGTTTCAACGGGTCGTGCCAACCAATCCGACAGCCGCATGTTCCATGTGGTGGTCGAAGGCTTCGGCATCGGCCAGCAGCGCCAGGCGGAACGCGTGTTCACCGTGCCCTTCAGCCAGCTGCAGAGCACGATCCAGACCATCGCCCGCCAGGGCGGCCTGATCACCGGCGTGTTCGCCATCGACGGGTCGTCCAGCAGTGGCGCCAGCGCAGACCCCGCACCCGAGGCCGCTGCCGCCAGCGAATCCCCTTCTCCAGCCGCTGCCCCCAGCCCCGCCGTGACCAAAGCCCCCTCCCACGCCACCCTCCACGCCGCCGTTCCGGTCAACACCTACAAGCCCAAGAATCCCTTCCTGGGCACCGTCACCGAGAACTACAGCCTGGTGGGTGAGGGCGCCATCGGCCGGGTGAACCACATCACCTTCGACCTGGCGGGCGGCGAGCCCCAGCTCGAATACGTGGAGGGCCAGAGCATCGGCATCATCCCCGAGGGCACCGATGCCAACGGCAAGCCCCACAAGCTGCGCCTCTATTCCATCGCCAGCACCCGCCACGGCGACAACATGGCCGGCCACACCGTGTCGCTGTGCGTGCGCCAGCTGGAATACGAGCAGCTCGGCGAGACGATCAAGGGGGTGTGCTCCACCTACCTCTGCGACATCGAACCCGGCGCCAAGGTGAAGATCACCGGTCCGGTGGGCAAGGAGATGCTCCTGCCCGAGGACGAGGAGGCCAATGTGATCATGCTGGCCACCGGCACCGGCATCGCCCCGATGCGCGCCTACCTGCGGCGCATGTTCGAGCCGGCCGAACGGGACAAGAACGGCTGGCACTTCCGCGGCAAGGCCTGGCTGTTCATGGGCGTGCCCAAAACCCCCAACCTCCTCTACGACGCCGACTTCGAGCATTACCTGCGCGAATTCCCCGACAACTTCCGCTACACCAAGGCGATCAGCCGCGAGCAGCAGAACGCCAAGGGCGGCCGCATGTACATCCAGGACCGGGTGCTCGAGCACGCCGATGAGATCTTCGCCCTGATCGAAGATCCCAGAACCCACGTGTACATGTGCGGCCTCAAGGGCATGGAGCCGGGAATCGACGAGGCCATGACCACTGCCGCCGCCGCCAAGGGGCTGGATTGGAGCGAGCTGCGCCCCGCCCTCAAGAAGGCCGGCCGCTGGCACGTGGAAACCTATTGAGTCCCGCCCTGGCCTTTCGGTGCTCGTTTGCTCACAGCCGCCGGCTGCCGGTGCCCCACGGGGTCCCGGGCAGCCAGCCTGGAGCTGAAGCATCCAGAAACCGGGAGAGCCGTTCATGAGCGCGGTGCTCACCAACCCCCTGCGGGTCGGCCTGCGGCAGGAGCGGATCATCCCCGCCCAGTGCATCGTGATCTTCGGGGCCAGCGGAGACCTCACCCAGCGCAAGCTGATTCCGGCCCTGTTCGAGCTCTACCGGCAGCGCCGGCTGCCCAGCGAGTTCGCGGTGCTGGGCTGCGCCCGCCGGCCCTGGAGCGATGAGGAGTTCCGCTCCCGCATGGCCGAGGCCCTGGGCGATGACATCGCCGGCCATGGCCACATCTGGGAGGGGTTCGCCGCCGGGCTCTTCTATGAGCCCGCCGACCTCTGCGACCCAGCGTCGATCGTGGCCCTCGGCGAGCGGCTCGAGCAGATCGACCGCCATCGCGCCACCCGCGGCAACCGCACCTTCTACCTGTCGGTGTCGCCGGCCTTCTACGGCAGCGGCACCCGGGCCCTGGCCGCCGCCGGCCTGCTGGACGACCCCGACCGCACCCGGGTGGTGATCGAAAAGCCCTTCGGCACCGACTACCCCAGTGCCCAGGCCCTGAACAAGGTGGTGCAGTCCTGCGCCAAGGAAAAGCAGATCTTCCGGATCGACCACTACCTGGGCAAGGAAACGGTCCAGAACATCCTGGTGCTGCGCTTCGCCAACACCATCTTCGAGCCGATCTGGAACCGCAACTACATCGCCAATGTGCAGATCACGGCGGCGGAAACGGTGGGGGTGGAAGAGCGGGCCGGCTACTACGAGAGCAGCGGCGCCCTGCGCGACATGGTGCAGAACCACCTCACCCAGATCCTGGCGCTCACGGCCATGGAGCCCCCCGGACGGTTCGACGCCGAGGCGATCCGCAACGAGAAGGCCAAGGTGCTCCAGGCCGCCCGGCTGGCCCAGCAGAGCGAGCCCTGGAAGTGCTGCGTGCGCGGCCAGTACGGCACCGGCGGCAGCGCCCGCAGCCCGATCCCCGGCTACCGCGAGGAGCCCGGCGTGAACGCCAACAGCACCACGGAAACCTACGTGGCGATGAAGCTGTTCATCGACAACTGGCGCTGGCAGGGGGTGCCCTTCTACGTGCGCACCGGGAAGCGCCTGCCCAAACGCCTCAGCGAGGTGGTGCTCACCTTCCGCGAGGCCCCGGTGCACCTGTTCGACGCCGCCGGCGGTGCCCCCACCCCCAACCAGCTGATTCTCAGGATCCAGCCGGATGAGGGCGCCGACATCCGCTTCGAGGTGAAGGCGCCCGGCTCCGGCATGCGCAGCCGCCCGGTGGACATGGCCTTCAGCTACGACGAGAGCTTCGGCGAGCCCAGCGATGAGGGCTATGTGCGCCTGCTCGCCGACGCCATGCTGGGCGATCCCACCCTGTTCACCCGCAGCGACGAAGTGGAAGCCGCCTGGCGGCTGTACACGCCACTGCTGGAACTGATCGAAGACGCACCCTGGCGGTTGCCGGTGCAGCCCTACGAGGCCCGCACCTGGGGACCGGCCGCCGCTGACGTCCTGCTGGCCGAGGACGGGCTGGTGTGGCGTCGTCCCTGAGCACCGCACCTCCGCCCCGACCCGCATGTCCACCCAGCTCACCCTCCAGGCCCCCACGGCGCTGCCGCCCACCGAGGTTCCCAACTACCTGCAGAACCTCTGGGGGGAGGATCTGCAGGGCTCCGATGGCGCCACCACCTTCACCCTGGTGGTGTACGAGGCCTCCTGGCTGCAGCAGCACCTGATCCGCACCGGCCGGGCTGACGGTCCCCTCACCGGTCTGCTGGAGCCCGAGCTGATCGAGGCCGCCAAAAAGGCGGTGCCCGAACTCGATCTGCCCCTGAGCACGGCCGTGATGGATCAGCGCCTGGCCTGGGAGCTGGGCCAGCAGCCGGGTGAGCACCAGCCCCAGGACCTGCGCGGCCAGTTCGTGGAGGCCGCCATCAGCGCCCACAAACCTCGGCGGCTGATCACCCTGGCCCCCACCCTCGACGAGGGCCTGCCGCTGGAAACCCTGGTGGCCGCCTACTGCCCCCTGCCCGATGAGGGAGCGGGGGGGGGCACCGCCTGCGGCGACGTGGTGGTGCTGCGGGGCGGACGCGGGTCGCTGCAGCAGTCGCTGGACCTGATCCATCCCCTGATCTGCCCCGATCTGCCCTGCTGGGTGTGGTGGAACAGCAGCCTGGACGAGGCCCCCGAGCTGCTGGAGGCCCTGGCTCCGCCATCCAGGCGGCTGGTGGTGGACAGCTCCCTGGGCCATCCCCGCCGCTGCATCGACCTGCTGGTGCGCTGCATCGAGGCCGGCCAGGCCGTGAACGACCTCAACTGGCTGCGGCTGCGCACCTGGCGGGAATCGCTGGCGATGGTGTTCGATCCCCCCTCCCGCCGAGCCGCCCTGGAGCAGGTGGTGCAGCTGGACGTCGACGTGGAGGGCGACCACCCGCTCAAGGGCCTGCTGCTGGCGGCCTGGATCGCCGACCGGCTGGGCTGGCACCTGGTGGAGTCGTATGTCATCCCGGGCAACGGGGATGGCGATGGCATCGGCGCCGCCTTCGAGCGCACCGATGGCGCCGCCGTGCAACTGCGGCTGATGCCGGTGCCGGTGGGCAGCCCCAAGATCCACCCCGGAGCCCTGGTGGGCCTGCGGCTGATCTGCGCGCCCCAGGACCGGCCGCCCCTGTGCGTGATTCTCTGCTCCGAATCGGGCGGCTGCATGCGCCTCGAGGCGGGCGGCATGGCCTCGATGGAGCTGGCCGAAGACGTGGTGCCCCTGCCCAATGAGAGCGAGGAGAAGGAGCTTGCGCGGCTGCTGGCGGGCGGCCACGACAGCACCAACCCCCTGCTGGCCGCCGCCGCCTCGATCGCGGCCCGGCTGCTGCCGGCCTGAGCGCCGGCGCTGCCCCGCCATGGCCTGCCTGATCGCCGCGCCCGCCAGTGGCAGCGGCAAAACCCTGCTCAGCCTCTCGCTGGCGGCCCTGGCCCGCCGGCGCGGCCTGCGGCTGCAGCCGTTCAAGGTGGGCCCCGACTACCTCGATCCCCAGCTGCTCAGCCGGGTGAGCGGGCGGGCCTGCCGCAACCTCGACCCCCTGCTCTGCGGGGAGCCCTGGGTGCGGGGCTGCTTCCACTGGCACGGCAGCCGGGCCGATCTGGCGCTGGTGGAGGGGGTGATGGGGCTGTTCGATGGCCGCGGCTCCGGCAGCGAGGGCAGCTCGGCGGCGGTGGCCGCGCTGCTCGACCTGCCGGTGGTGCTGGTGGTGGAGGCTTCCCGCCAGGCCGGATCGATCGCCGCCCTGGTGCGCGGCTTCCGCGATCACGGGCCGCCGCGGGTGCGGCTGGCCGGGGTGGTGCTCAACCGGGTGGGCTCGGAGCGCCACCGGGCCCTGCTGGCCGAGGCCCTGGCGGCGATCGCCGTGCCGCTGCTGGGGGTGCTGCCCCACAGCCCCGCCCTGGAGTTGCCCAGCCGCCACCTGGGGCTGCTGCCGGCCCATGAGGTGGGCGACCTGGAGGCCCGCAGCGCCAGCTGGGCGGCCCTGGCCGAGCAGCACCTCGATCTGGAGCGGCTCTGGCCCCTGCTGGCGCCGGCGGCGGCCACGGGCCCCGGAA
This sequence comes from Prochlorococcaceae cyanobacterium, assembly GCA_046498125.1. GTDB lineage: Bacteria > Cyanobacteriota > Cyanobacteriia > PCC-6307 > Cyanobiaceae > NIES-981. The sequence goes on from JAWOBH010000152.1 coordinate 10,348, forward strand.
GCCGCACAGATCTGACGCCGATCGCCACGCTGCTGGGCTGCGATCCGGCCAGCCCCCGCTCGAACCGGCACCCCGGGGCCACAGCGGTTGATCCCAGGGCCCGGGTGGCGGTGGCCAGCGACGCCGCGTTCCACTTCCGCTACCCGGAAGCCGCCGAACTGCTGGAGGCTCTGGGGGTGGACCTGTGTCCCTGGAGCCCCCTGGCCGATGAGCCCCTGCCCGCCGGCAGCGCGGCCGTTCTGCTGCCGGGGGGCTTTCCCGAGCTGCATGCCGCCCAGCTGGCGGCCGCCCGGCGCAGCCTTGCCGATCTGCGCCACGCCCATGCGGCCGGGCTGCCGATCGTGGC
>JAWOBH010000176.1:0-5986 GCA_046498125.1 Prochlorococcaceae cyanobacterium
CGATCGTGCAGCACCACGATGGCGCCCGGATGCACGTTGGCCAGCAGGAACCGGCGCAGAAACCACAGCGGCGGCTGGTTGGTGTCGAAGGGAAACACCGAGCCCAGCACCAGCCGGTAGCCCTCGGCGCGCACGCACTCGAGCATGGCCGGGTGGAACCAGCCGCCTCCAGGCCGGAACCAGTGCAGCGCCAGGGAGCGGGGAGCGGCCGCGCGGCGCAGCACGGCATCGGTGCGTCGCAGCTGATCCCGGAAGGTCTCGGGTGGCAGGCGCGCGGAAACGCTGTCTTCCGCCATGTGGTTGCCGATCTGGTGGCCAGCGGCCAGGGCGCGGGCCACGAAGTCCCCGCCGCCCCGGGCTATGTGGTTGCCGATCAGGAACAGGGTGGCCGGCACCTGGAGCTGGTGCAGCAGATCGAGCAGCTCCTGGCTGCCGGCCCCACTGGGGCCGTCATCGATGGTGAGGGCCACCAGCTTGTCCCTGCTGGCGGTTGGGCCCCTGGCGCAGAACAGCACCTGGGGGGCGAGCGGCACCAGCAGCCGGCGGCTCAGCCAGCAGAGCGGCCGGCTGACCAGCAGCACCAGGACCCAGACCAGGGTGCGGGACAGCCTCTGAACCCCTCCCCACATTCCTTCATACACTGTTACATTCAACAGGATTCAAGCTCGCTCACGGTTGTCATGTCCTGGACCACCGCTGACATCCCCGACCAGTCGGGTCGCCTGGCCTTGATCACCGGTGCCAGCAGCGGCCTGGGGCTGGAGAGCGCCCGGGCCCTGGTCGGCAGGGGAGCCACCGTGATTCTCGGCTGCCGTTCCCGCGTCCGGGCCGAGCGCGCCCGCCAGGAGCTCCTGGGTGCCGCCGCCCACGGTGGCGCGGTGGATCTGCTCGATCTCGACCTGGCCGACCTGGCCTCGGTGCTGCACGCTGCCCAGGAGCTGGCCGAGCGCTACGGGCGGCTCGATCTGCTGATCAACAACGCCGGCGTGATGGGCCTGCCCAGGGCGCTCACCCGCGACGGCTTCGAGCTTCAGTTCGGCATCAACCACCTCGGTCATTTCGCCCTCACCCAGGCCCTGGTGCCACTGCTGCGGGGCAGGCCTGACGCCCGGGTGGTCACCGTGACCTCCGGTGCCCAGTATTTCGGCCGCATCGACTACGACGACCTGCAGGGTGAGCGCCGCTACGACCGCTGGAAGGCCTACGGCCAGAGCAAGCTCGCCAATGTGATGTTCGCCAGGGAGCTGCAGCGGCGCCTGGATGCCGAGGATGCCGGCGTGCGCTCCCTGGCGGCCCATCCCGGCGTAGCCCGCACCAACCTCCAGCCCGCGTCTGTGGCCGCCAGCGGTTCCTGGATCGAACCGCTCGCCTACCGGCTGATGGCGCCGCTGTTTCAGAGCGCCGCCATGGGCGCCCTGCCCCAGCTCTATGCCGCCACCGCGCCCCAGGCCCGTCCGGCCGGCCACTACGGCCCCGACCGGTTCGGCGGCATGCGCGGCTGGCCCAGCGAAGCCCGCGTGGCTCCGGCAGCCCTGGATTCCCACCAGTGCCAGCGCCTCTGGCAGGTGAGTGAGGAGCTCTGCGGCGCTGCCCGGGAGCGGCGCTCCTGGGATCCCGGCGACGTCAGCGTGGCGGCCTGAGGCTCCCATCGCCTCACTTAAGGTTTCCACCTCTGAAGGTTGTTTCAGATGGCCGGTCCCCTGGGCGGCAAGGTCCTGATCCGTTCCGGGTTGCTCTCGTCCGTGGGATTGCTTGCGGTGGCTCTGGACAGTGGCCTGGGGGCTGCGGCCCTGGCCCAGGATTTGTTCATCTATCCCTCTGCCGGCCAGAGCGCTGAGCAGCAGCGCCAGGACACGTTGGAGTGCCGTCTCTGGGCCATCGATCAGACCGGTTTTGATCCCACCAACCCCTCCCCGGACATCGGCGCTGACCTCACTCCCGTGCCCGAAGTGCAGCGCCAGGGGCCGGGAACGGCCCGCACCACCGCCCGCGGTGCGGTGATCGGCACCGCCGGGGGTGCGATCGCGGGGAACACCGGACGTGGCGCCCTGATCGGAGCCACCAGCGGTGCCCTCGTGGGATCAGGCCGCCGCCTTGATCAGCGGCGGGCCCAGCAGCAGGCCACTGACGACTGGGCCCGTCAGCAACGGATTCGCGAAGCCGAGCGCCAGCAGCTGCTGCACTACCGGCGACAGGCGTTCAACCGCGCCGTCAGGGCCTGTCTGGAGGGCCGGGGCTACAGCGTCAGCTGAGCGTGGAAGTGCTGGAGCTGGGGTGGCTGTTCAGCGACCTCCAGTCAGCCGGCCCCAGTCAGCGGCCCAGCAGAAAGCGCAGCAGCGACAGGGCGATGATCAGGCCGATGCCGGCGTTCCAGATCCATCCCTGGTGGCGGCTGAGGCCCTCCAGCCAGGCCGGCAGACGGCCCTGGTTGCGCTCCAGAAGCACGGTGCCCAGGAGCAGCAGGGCCAGGGGGATCACCAGGACCAGGAACAGGGTTTGGCTCAAGCGTCGGGCTGATCAGCAGTTGCGTTGATTCAGGTCTGTTGTGCAGGCCTGCCTTCCGCCTGATGCTGGCAGCAGCCGGGGATGGCGCAACCCATCGCCGCGCCGCGCCCCAGCCCAGACCCCAGGAATCCCGCTCCGCCGCCGCCATGACCGGTCACGACCGCCAGTGGGAGCTCAACCGCCGCAATTTCCAGGGCCGCTGGTGTGGCATCAGCCACTGGTATCTGCGCCCTCGCCAGGGGGACGCCACGGCCGGGCCCCTGGATCTCGTCCATCCCAGCCGCACCATCCCGGACACCTGCTACGCCATCAGCTTCAGCGACGCCGACTCCGGCCTCTGGGATGGCAGCGGCCTGCTGCTGGCCCCCGGCGGGCGCCGCCGGCTGCCGCTGTCACGCTCCAGCTACAACCGCGGCGGCATGTGCTGGCAGTTTGCGGGCGCCGGCGGCCAGTCGAGCCTGGCGGTGGATCCGACCCAGCCCCGCTTCGGTCACGAGCTCAACTTCTTCCACCGCCGCTCCCGCTCCATGCTGGTGCTGCTCTACGGGCCGCTGGGCAGCGGTGAGGCGCAGCGCTGGCAGCTCGATGCGGTGGCCGCTGTGGCCTTCCGCTGCAGCCTCGCCAGGCCCGTGGATCCGGCGCGACCGGCCGTCAGCGACTGGCGTGAGCTGCTGGCGGAGCAGGAGGGCTGGCCGGGGAGCGTGGAGCGCCTCGAGCCCCACCGCTGGCCAGCGGTGGATCCGTCGCCCCGGCCCTGCGCGCCCTTCCGCACCGCCGACTTCGCCCGACACGAGTGCTCAGCCGGCTTTGACGATGGCCTGGTGTGTTCCGTGCCGGAGCAGCTGCCGGCCGGCGCCTTCGTGCTGCAGGCGGGCTGCCGCCTCGACGCGGACACGTTCCACCAGGTGAGCCTTCGCTTCGACGGCGATCAGCGGCTGGCGGCCTGGGAGCTGCGCCGGTTCCAGCGGCCCTGAGCGCTGGCGGCCAGGCCCCTGCCTACGGTGAGGGCCATGCCCGCCGCCAGCGACCCCAGCGCCGACCTCGAGAGCGCCGACCTCAAGAGCCCCTACCTCGAGCTGCGGGCCGTGGAGGCCTGGCTCGGGTCCCGGCCGGTGTTCACCGACCTCAGCCTGAGCCTGCGGCCTGGCGAGCACACCGTGATCCTGGGTCCCAACGGTTCGGGCAAGAGTTCGCTGGTGAAGCTGCTCAGCCGGGAGCTCTACCCGGTGGTGAAGCCTGGCTCGTGGCTGCGCCTCTTCGGCAGCACCACGGTGAACCTCTGGGAGCTGCGCGGCCGCCTGGGTCTGGTGTCGCCGGATCTGCAGGCCCACTACCGGCCCCAGGTGCGCGCCGCCGATGTGGTGCTCTCGGGGTTCTTCGGTTCGGTGGGGATCGGCCGCAGCCAGCGTCCCACCGCCGCCATGGGCGAGCGGGTGGCGGAGCTGATGGAGCAGCTGGGGCTGGCCGATCTGGCCGAGCGCCCCTTCGGTCAGCTCTCCGATGGCCAGCGCCGCCGCCTGCTGCTGGCCCGGGCCCTGGTGCACCACCCCGAGGTGCTGGTGCTGGATGAGCCCACCAACGGGCTCGACCTGCGGGCCCGGCACCAGCTGCTGGCGATCCTGCGGGATCTGGCGGGCGCCGGCACCACCCTGCTGCTGGTGACCCACCAGATCGAGGCGATCATCCCCGAGATCCGGCGCGCCGTGCTGCTGCGGGCGGGCCGGGTGGTGGGCGATGGCCCGGTGGAGGACCTGCTGCGCGACGGCCCCCTCAGCGCCCTGTTCGCCACACCGCTGCGGGTGTGCAGCGCCAACGGCTATCGCCAGGTGCTGCCGGCGGGTTGAGCGTCCTGGGAATGAGCACAACCACTCATCTTCGCGGTACGCGCCTATCCTGATTCAACGCTACCGTTATGAGCGAACAGGCCCGGGACTGCCCCGCGCCGTTCCTCTCTCTCGACCCATCCGTTCTCATTCCCGTCATGGCTTCAACGTCCCTGGCTCCCCGGCGGAGCCACCCCTGGGAGTCCTTCAAGGACTGGATCACCAGCACCGACAACCGCCTCTACATCGGCTGGTTCGGGGTGCTGATGATCCCCACCCTGCTCACCGCCGCGATCTGCTTCGTGATCGCCTTCATCGCCGCTCCCCCCGTCGACATCGACGGCATCCGCGAACCGGTCACCGGCAGCCTGCTCTACGGCAACAACATCATCACGGCGTCGGTGGTGCCCAGCTCCAACGCCATCGGCCTGCACTTCTACCCGATCTGGGCGGCCAGCAGCCTCGACGAGTGGTTGTACAACGGCGGTCCCTACCAGCTGATCGTCTTCCACTTCCTGATCGGCATCTACGCCTACATGGGCCGGGAGTGGGAACTGAGCTACCGGCTGGGGATGCGTCCCTGGATCGCGGTGGCCTACAGCGCCCCGGTCGGTGCCGCCACCGCCGTGCTGCTGGTGTACGCGATCGGCCAGGGCAGCTTCTCCGACCCCATGCCCCTAGGCATTTCCGGCACCTTCAACTTCATGCTCGTGCTCCAGGCCGAGCACAACGTGCTGATGCACCCCTTCCACATGCTCGGCGTGGCCGGCGTGTTCGGCGGCGCCCTGTTCTCGGCCATGCACGGGTCGCTGGTGACCAGTTCACTGGTGCGGGAGACCACTGAAACCGAGAGCCAGAACCGCGGCTACAAGTTCGGCCAGGAGGAGGAGACCTACAACATCGTGGCGGCCCACGGGTACTTCGGCCGTCTGATCTTCCAGTACGCCTCCTTCAACAACAGCCGCAGCCTGCACTTCCTCCTGGCCGCCTGGCCCGTGGTGGGCATCTGGTTCGCCACCCTGGCGGTGATCAGCTTCTCCTTCAACGTCAACGGCTTCAACTTCAACCACTCGGTGCTGGATGCCCAGGGCCGGGTGATCAACACCTGGGCCGATGTGCTCAACCGTGGCGGCCTGGGCATCGAGGCCATGCATGAGCGCAACACTCACAACTTCCCCCTCGACCTGGCGGCTGTGCAATCTGAGCCCATGGTTCTCCGTGCCCCGGTGATCGGTTAGTGGGACTTTGAACCCCGCCCAGCCGATCCCACTGGACACCACGGTCTGATCACACCTCCGGGCCCGGATCACTCCGGGCCCTTTGTTCTCTCCCGGAGTCCTTCCTGAGCTCAGGAACCAGTCTTTCGCCCTGAACTTTCTCCACCCCGTGCTGAGTGCGTCGTGAACCATGCCTTCTTCAACAATTACCTCGTCAACGCTGTTGTCCCCAACCTCGGCGCCGTCAGGCGCCTCACAGCACGACGGCTGACGAGCGTGCTGCTGGGCGCCCTTCTGGCCGGGGTGCTGCTCAGCCTGCATCCGGCGCCGGCCCTGGCCGCCGCCGGTGAAGCTCCGGTGGCGCCGGCCGAGCTGGCCCGGGCCGTGGACCAGATGGAGCAGCTCGACCGCATGCGCATCTCCCTGGCCTCCACCCTCGAG
>JAWOBH010000251.1:0-5232 GCA_046498125.1 Prochlorococcaceae cyanobacterium
CAGCGCTTTCCACGGCACCACCTTCTCCATCTGGCCCAGAAATCGCTCCCGCCTGGTGCGCTTCTTGGCTGTGGCTTGCTCGTAATCACCGAATCCAAGCTGCTTGCTGCCCATGAACCCAGACTGTGCCTGCGATTACACGGATATTTTCGCGCGGATGGCTCGGGTTTTCCAGAGCCTCCTTAGGTGAGCGGATGTGCAGCACCGTCTTGATCAGGATCTTGAGATCCCGCCCTAGTGACCACTCCCGCTGATACTCCAGATCGGCGGCCACTCTCAGGGCCATGGCCTCGAGGGTGGACGTTTCCCCGCGGAAGCCATTCACCTGGGCCAGCCCGGTGATTCCCGGCTTGAACAGATGGCGCTGCATGTAGCCCGGAATCAGGCGGCGGTATTGTTCGTTGTGGTCCACCGCATGGGGCCTGGGGCCTACGAGGCTCATGGTGCCTTCAAGCACATTGAAGAGCTGGGGTAGCTCATCCAAGCTCCAGCGGCGGAGCACAGTACCCACTGGGGTGATGCGCGGGTCGTTGCGGGTAGCTTGGCGTAACCCTTTCTGGTCGCCGGCCTCAAGCACTCGCATGGTGCGGAACTTGTAGATGCGGAAGCGGCGGCCATCCAGGCCGTAGCGATCCTGCAGGAAGAGTACGGGCCCGGGGCTGGTGAGAAGAATGGCCAGGGCGATCAGCACCAGCACCGGGCTGAGCAGCAGCACGGCAGCGCCGGCCAGGGCCAGATCAAACGAGCGCTTGAGTTGCCGATCGAGCAGGGAATCCATGGGCCGCCAGAGCTCGATGCAGGGTTGGCCGCCCACCAGCTCAGCCTGAAAGGTCATCCCTGGGGCCACCCAGGAGGGGGCGTACACCACGGGGATGCAGGTGTCGCCAAAGAAACGGATCAGGTCGTGCATCGAGAGGTCGCTGTGCGACACATAGCTGAAGACGATCTGATCCACCTGGTTGTTGTTGAGCCAGCGGCGCAGTTCCGAGAGGTTGCCGCCGCAGGGGGGCATGCCGGCGGGCAGGGGTGCCCCGATGCCGGGGGGCTGGGGGCTGAACCAGGCGGCCAGGTGCAGGCCCAGATATGGCGCAGCCTGCAGGCGTTGCTGGAACTCGACGGCAGCCTCCGGCAGGCCCCAATAGAGAATGGTGCGGCTGTTGCCGCCCAGGATGCGATGCCAGCGCAGCAGCTTGCGTCCCCCCACATGCACAGCGAACAGCACAGCCCAGCTGAGGGCGGCCCAGGTGATGACATCCACCCGCGAGAACGTGGCTGACACCTTGGCGCCAAAGGCCAACGCCAGCAGCGCACCCACCACCAGCATCCAGCTGGTGGTGAGTCGTCGCATCAAGGTGATCAGAGAGCTCTGGCGATAGCTCTGGTAGAGCTTGAACTGGGGCAGGATCAGCGCAGTGACCAGGCCCACCACAAGGGTGGCAAGCAGTGCGTTCTGCCCGAAGCGGTCTGGGCCCATGGGGCCAGACACCAGCAGCCAGAACAGTGCCATCACCACCAGGGGATCCAGCAGGCGTAGCAGGCGGTTGAGATCGCCGGAGTGGAGCCTCAGCATCCCGCCCCGTGGCGAGGCAGGCGTTCGAGAGGGAGTGGCCATTGCGGGAGATACTCGCGGGCTGGGCGCCCTTAGGGCAAGGTAGGCCAGCTGTGCGGGCTGAAGCGAGGCTGTGAAGGTGCTCCTCTACGGACTGAACTATGCGCCAGAGCCTGTGGGCATCGGCAAGTTCAGTGGTGAAATGGCCACCTGGCTGGCGGGTCGGGGCCATGCGGTGCGCGTGATTACGGCACCGCCCTACTTCCCTGAGTGGCAGGCTCGGGGTAACCGCTACCGGCGGGAGGCGCTGCAGGGTGTGGCGGTGTGGCGCTGCCCACTGTGGGTGCCACGGCATCCCACTGGGCTCACGCGGCTGCTGCACCTGGCCAGCTTCGCCCTCAGCAGCCTGCCGGTGCTGCTGGCGCAGCGGCGCTGGCGGCCGGATGTGGTGATCACCGTGGCTCCGGCCTTCTTCTGCGCTCCCGGAGCCCTGCTGCTGGGCCGGCTGTGCGGCCGGCGGACGCTCTCCTGGCTGCACATTCAAGACTTCGAGCTGGATGCGGCCTTCGAGCTGGGGCTGTTAAAGGGGAGGCTGCTGCGCGGCCTGGCGGAGCGCTGGGAACGCAGCACCCTGCGCGGTTTTGATCGGGTGAGCACGATCAGCGGGGCAATGCTGCAGCGGGCGCTGCAGAAGGGAGTGGCGCGTGATCGAGCCGTGCTGCTGCCGAATTGGGTGAATCTGGAGGCCATTCAGCCCCAGAGTGCAGATGAGCGCGCCGGTAACCCCTACCGAGCGCAGCTTGGCATCGCCGATGACGCCCTGGTGCTGCTCTATTCGGGCTCCATGAACAAAAAGCAGGGCCTGGAACTGCTGGTGGAGGTGATCCACCTGCTGGCGGGGGTGCCCAACCTGGTGTGGCTGCTGGCGGGAGAGGGCCCCAGCAAGGCGGATCTGGTGGCTGCCACGGCGGGGATGGCCCACGTGCGGGTCCTCCCTCTGCAACCACTGGAACGGCTGAACGACTGGCTCAACGTCGCCGATGTGCACCTACTACCCCAGAAGGCCGGCGCCGCCGATCTGGTGTTGCCATCAAAACTGCTGGGGATCCTGGCCAGTGGCCGGCCGGTGGTGGCCAGTTCACCGGCGGACAGCGAGCTCGGCCAGCTGGCCGAACAGGCTGGACTGCGGGTGGAGCCTGAGGATCCGGAAGGATTTGCGGAGGCGCTTCGGCAGCTGGTGGCCGATGGGGCGCTCCGGCAGCAGCTGGGCCGGCAGGCGCGGCGGCTGGTGGAGCAGCGCTATGGCCAAGAGGCGGTGCTGAAACAGCTGGAGGCGGAGCTGAACGGTGGGTCCTAAGGGCGCACGGCAGCTGCCGGCGCCAATGCAGGTGGCGATTGATCTGGCCACCTATAGCAGCAGGCTTGGCATTTCTCCATTCTCCATGGGATGGCATGGCAGCAATGGGCACTCGAATGCTTCAGGAATCCTTCACATCACCAGGCGGGACTCGGGAGGATTCATGTCGCATTAAAATCTCGCGATGCAAGGCATTCGCTTCATCCAACATGTTTCTCAACCGATCCGACCGCTCAAGCTTGCGTTCAAAATCTTCTTCCAGCCCGCACTTGATCTGATTGCGCAACGCATTCGGAAGAGCGTGGAAAGTAAAATCTCGCTTTCGTAAGAGCGGGCCGGCGGCGAAGGAAGTGCCAAACCGGGCGTTAACTGCTCTGATCATGTGCGGGATATCAGCTTTAACCTCCTCAAAAGGTGCGATCACGAGTTGGTTACAGTAGGGTAGGACAGCGCGGTAGAAGGCGATCCAGTCGCCAAGGGCCTCGGTGAAGCTAGGTTTGTAAAACCAAAGACCATTCCTATGTTGCTCTTCCTCCCTCATAGCGATCCAGGACAGCACGGCTCCCTTCGGCTCACGAATCAACATCACGGCAGGAATGCCCCACTGCACCGCACGCAACAGCTGGGCCGCATGGTGTTTGTGATGTGCGAGCTTTAGCGGGCCTGGGGGCTGACGGTCAACAAAGCCAACGACTGCCCAACTGTTGCAAGAACGCGGGTATCCTTCAATGACAATATCCGTGTCGGGGACCACGCACTCACAGTCCCGACCCACCCACTTGGTGGCCCGCCGTAAGCCGTAATAGAGTGAAGGGCGCGTTGAGGTAAACCGTACTGCGCGCCAGCGCGCAGACCACAGCAGATTCCGGAACAAAGTCATTGAGCTGTTTAGTCTCTTTTGGTCTAGACTAGGGCCTCATGAGAAAGGCAGGCTGCGCCTCAGGTGAAAAATCTGGGTATCCCCTTCAGCATGCCGGATGATCCTCATGCGGCAGCAGGCTGATCATTCAGCACCGCCACATGGGAGTTGCAGGCTGCTCTATGGGGCAGAAGAAGCTGTAGCCAGCAGGCTAAAAGGACAAAAAGAAGCTCCAGGAGCTTGTCGAGGTTCATGGCGAGCACATTCAAGGCAATGGCGGAACCCTGGGTCGTGACGAGCTTCTCGCGGATCAGATCCAATCCATACCGTCGCTTCCCCTGGCCGATCTTGCCCTCAACGGCATTGCGTTGTCGCTGGTCATCAGCAAACTGATTCTTCTGCTCGGCCAGCAACTGTGGATCGCTCTTGGGGCGACCGAGGCGCGGGACACTCAAGCGAATGCCATGACGCTGGCAGAAGGCTCGGTTGGCCCGCATTCGATAAATCTGATCAGCACAGATCACCTTTGGATAGTGGCCATATTGGGGTTCCCCTGGTTTCAAGGACAAGTTCATAGGGGTCACGCCATGACCACCAGACTGTCCATCGATGACCAACCTTACCAGAACCCGGCGCCGGTTCACGGCGCAGCAGAAGGCCGAGGCCGTTGAGCTTTGCCTGCAGGAGGGCCTCTCCTGCAATGCCGTTGCTGAGCGGCTCGGCCTTCCTTCCAGCAGCCTGGCCCGCTGGGTGCGCCAGGCCCGCATTGATCGAGGCCAGGCCGGGCCTCGTGACCAGGGCCTGCTCAGCAGCGAGGAGCGCGCCGAGCTCAACCGGCTCCGCAAGGAGAACCGCGAGCTCAGGAGGGAGAAGGATTTTTTCAGGCTGGCGGCAGCGCACTTTGCGTAGCCCGCAGGGCTTCCGCGCAGCGGTGAGAACAGCTGCCGCCGAGAGGTTTCGCCTGATCAACCAGCTGGCCGAGCACCACTCCGTCTCTTGGCTATGCCGGCAGCTGGGGGTGGCCCGCAGCGGCTACTACGCCTGGCGGCAGCGGCAGGAGGCGCCGGGAAAGCGGGCAGCCGAGAACGCCCGGCTCACCGCTGAGATCCAGGTGGTGGTCGGCGAGCACCGGGGCTTCTACGGCTCGCCCCGGATCCACCAGGAGCTGCGCGCCGTGGGCCACCCGGTCGGTCGTCACCGTGTCGCCCGGCTCATGCAGCGGGCCCAGCTCAGGGCCAGGACCCGCAAGCCCTTCCGGCCCTGCTCCAAGGCCAGCCGCGGTGCCGCTGGTGTGGCAGAGAACCTGCTGCAGCAGGACTTCCAGCCCCCGGCTCCAAACCCCTGCTGGGCGGGCCACATCACCTACATCGGGACTCCTGAAAAAGCCACCTGCCGGTTGCATCCGAATGTTTCGAAAAAGCGGTGCGTAGGCGGCTCACGTGCACGGGTATACAGCCAGCAATGAAT
>JAWOBH010000009.1:0-7037 GCA_046498125.1 Prochlorococcaceae cyanobacterium
CGTGGTGGCCGAGGTGCGGCTGGGCACCACCGTGGCCACCAACGCCCTGCTGGAACACCAGGGCGCGCCGGTGCTGCTGCTGATCAACCGCGGCCTGGCCGACCTGCTGGAGATCGGCGATCAGCAGCAGCACCGGCGCGCCCTGGTGTTCCAGCAGGGCGTTGGTGGCCACGGTGGTGCCCAGCCGCACCTCGGCCACCACGGCATCGGGCGCCACCACGGCATCGGGCGCCACCGAAGCCGCCGGGCCCAGCAGGTCGGCGATGGCGTTCACCGCCGGGTCCCCCGGCCGCTCCGGCTGCACCGATAGCACCTTGCGCACATGCAGGCCGCCATCGGGAGCCCGGCCGATCACGTCGGTGAAGGTGCCGCCGCGGTCGATCCAGAAGCTCCAGCCGGCCGTCATCGTTGCCGCCGGCCGGCGCCGACCAAGGGGCTGGGGTGAGGATTCTGCCGAGACGGGTTCAGCAGGAGTGGCATCAGCGACATCCGGGCTGCGCCGAAACCGGGCAACGATGGACCATCCTGATCCGAAGGCAAAGGGTGGAACCAGCACCCATCAACGCACTGACTCAGTCGCTGATCGACATCCCCTCACTCAGGGATCTGATCGACCGCCATGTCAGCCCCGAGCAGCTCGCCTGCGTCGAGACCGCCCTGGAGGTGGCTCTGCTGGCCAGTCTTCACCAGAACGAAGGGCGCAATCTGCGCTTCGCGCTGGTGGTGGAGGCCCAGCCGCAACGCAGCCTGGACATGCAGCGGTTCCAGCGCTCGATCGGGCTGACGGCGAAACAGCTGCAATCCATCAGCGCCGCGTTCAATCCGGAGCACACCGGGTTTGTGGTGGCTCCGGCCCGGGGGCAGGGGCAGGGCCCCGTCATCCTCGGCACCATCTCCCGGCCCAGCACTCCCCTGCCCCCTCCGCAGCTGCACCGGCCGCCGCTGGTGATCGAGGCGGAGGCCCCAGGGGTGGTGTCCGTCTCGATCGGTGAAGCCAAGGCCGTCTACCGCCGCGGCGAGGTGCGGGAACAGTCGCGCACCATTCCCGGCCTGGCCCTTGAGGCCGAGACCGGGCTCCTGATCCGGGAGGTGTGCTGCCCGCGGCTCCAGCTGGAGCGCATCTGCCTGCCGGGCGATCAGGGGCTCACGCCGATTCCGGCCAGCAGCTGGGCAAGCCAGAGCAAGGACATCGCCGCCATCGTGCGCCGGTCCACCCGCCGGATCTACGACAGGATCCTGCAGAGCATCGCCCGCAAGATGGTGCGGGCGCGTCGGGGCGGAGCGATCCTGATGCTGCCGGCGGACCACACCACAGACGGGCTGTTCGCCGGTGGTCGCTGGTATGCGCAGCCCGATCGGCGCCTGCTCCGCGATGTGGTGAGGATCCTCAGCCTGGAGGTGGTGCATCGCCTCACCGTGATGGGCCGCTCCCTCAGCGCGGAGCCCGGCCTGTCGTCCGCGGCGGAACTGACCAGCTGGGCGAACGATCGGCTGCGCTCCGCCCTGGCCGCGCTGGAGGAGAACTGTCAGTACTGCGCCGATCTCACCGAAGCCGATGGTGCCGCCGTGCTGCGGAGCGATCTGGGCATCGAGGGGTTCAGCGTCAAGCTCACGTCCCATCAGGGAGACTGGCCGGCCCCGCTGGGGAGAGTCCTGGAAACCCGCGGGAATCGGCATCGGGCCGTGGCGGGGGCTGTGGTCCGTCAGCCCGGCGGCATCGGCCTCGTGGTCTCCCAGGATGGAGATCTCACCGTGTTCACCCATACGGGCCAGCATGGCCCCAGCGCTGAGGAGATCGTGCTCTAGGCACCCTCCACAGGTCTGCCCGGGGCGGGGGCGCTGGCGCTCGGGGGGCTGACGCTGAACGTCTCCAGCACCAGCTCCAGCTGGGCATCGAGGCGCTTGCGGGCCGACGCGGGTGCCCCCGACGGCAGACTCCACAGGGGGCTCTGGCGGGCCAGGGCCTCGGCCAGCTGCCAGGGGTGCAGAAAGCTGCGGCCCTGCAGGGCGGCCACCGCTTCGCGGTACGCCGGCGACAGGGAGCTGCCCTCCAGCTCACCCAGCCCCTCGGCGTCGATCCGCAGCGGCCGGATCTCGGCGATCTCCAGCACCCGCGCCTCCAGCTCGGGCCCTAGCCGCACCTGGCGCCGCAGCCAGCCGCGGAAGCGCGCCGCCCCCAGCACAGGCTCGCGGTCCATGGCCAGCCCCTCGGTGGGGATGCCGGCAGCGTCCAGCCGCACCAGGGCGGGCGGCGAGAGCTGGTAGGCCACGGGCCGGTAGACCTGCTGGTCGAACACGTTCTGCACCACGAACAGCAGCACGAACGACACCAACGCCGCGATCAGGGGGCTGGTGACCCAGCCGGAGGCGATGCGCCCCAGCACCCCCCAGCGGATCTGGCGCACGCCGCGGGATCCCTTCAGCAGGCCGATGCCCAGCACCGCGCCGATCACCGCCTGGGAACTGGACACCGGAATCAGGGGGATCGGCGGCAGCCCCACCGACACCGCCAGGGCCGACAGCTGCGGCGAGGAGAACACGGACAGCACCAGGGCGTTGGCCACCACCACCACCAGCCCCGCCAGCGGCGAGAGGGCCATCAGGCTCCCCCCCACGGTGGTCATCACCCGGCGGGAATAGGTGTACACGCCCACGGCGATGGCGATCCCGCCGAGCAGGAACAGCTGCTCCTCCCCGCTCAGCCGCACCAGGCCGGCGATGTTCAGCTCACGGAAGGGGGAGGCGGGCACGAACACCCCCATCACGTTGCCGATGTTGTTGGCGCCAAGGCTGTAGGAGCCGAACACCCCGGCCAGGATCAGGCCCACGCGCAGGTTGGCGTCAAGCCGCAGCAGGTGGGGCCGGGTGCGGCGGATGGTGGCCACCGCCAGCCGATGGAGTGCGGCGGCGAACAGGGCCGCCAGCACTGGCGACACCACCCAGGTGGCGACGATGCGGGCCAGCTGGCTGAGGTCGGTGATCGAACCGCTGAACCAGTTCCAGCCCACGATCGCCCCCACCACCGCCTGGGTGGTGGAGGCCGGCAGACCGGCGCGGGTCATCCAGGTCATGGTGACGCCGGCGGCCAGAGCGGTGGTGAACGAGCCGGCCAGGGCGTTCACGGCGCCCAGTTCGCCGAGGCCGCCGGCGGCGCCGGCACCGCCGGTCACCGCGCCGATGATCACGAACAGGCTGCAGAGAAAGGCGGCGGTGGAGAAGCGCAGCATGCGGCTGCCCACCGCCGAGCCGAACACGTTGGAGGCGTCGTTGGCGCCCAGCGTCCAGCCCAGGAACAGGCCGCTGGAGAGGAACAGCAGGCTGCCCACCGTCAGAGCACCCGCTTGATGGCGAGGATCGAGAGCTCGTCGCTGATCTCCTCGGCCCGGTCGGCCAGCCCGTCGATCACCTCCAGGGCGTCGCGGGCCAGCAGCTTGCGCTCCAGCGGCCGATCGGTGGCGAACAGGGCCTTCATCAGCCGCAGGGTGATGGCATCGGCCTCCGACTCGTAGACGCGGATGAGGTTGATGTGATCGCGCACCGCCTCGGGCCGGCGGAAGAAGGCCCGCGCCCCACGCACCGCCTCCTGGAGGCTCTGGGCCACCACCCCCACCAGCTCCTTCACCTCGGCGACCGCCTCGGCCCCCTCGATCGCCCCGGAGTAGCCGATCAGCAGTTCCTGGAACACGTTCTTGGTGGCGTCCAGGAGGGCATAGAGATGGGTGAGCAGGCGCAGCACATCGCCGCGGAAATCGGGGATCAGCATCTCCGTGTAGAGCGTGTTCACCACGGCGCGGCGCAGTTCGTTGGCGCGCTCCTTGAGAGCGATCAGCTGGTCGAGCTTGAGCTCGGTCTCCTCCACCACCCCGCGCTCCAGGAGCAGCTCGATGCCGCGCTGGAAATAGATCCCACCCTCAGACACCTTGTCGAGGAACTCATCGATCTGAGCCTCGAGAAAGCGGGTCTTGCCGAACAGGGCGGGGGTGGTCACGGGTGCTTCTGGCTGCTCAGCGGTAGTTCTGGAACTGCAGGGGCACCTCCAGCTCCTCCTCCCGGGCCTTGAGCAGCTGGATCACCTGCTGCAGATCGTCCTTGCTCTTGCTGGTCACGCGCAGGCTGTCGCCCTGGATCGCCACCGTCACTTTCTTGATGCTGTCGCGCACGGCCTTGCTGAGGGTCTTGGCCAGCTCCTGGCTGAGGCCCTTGCGCAGCTTCACCACCTGCTTCACCCGGTTGCCGCCCACGGTCTCGGGATCCTGGAAGTCGAAGATCTTCAGCGACAGGTTGCGCTTGGTGGCCTTCTGGCGCAGCACATCGGCCACCGCCTGCAGGGTCATGTCGCTGGCGGTGGTGATCGTGAGGCTGTCCTCCTCCAGCTCCACGGTGGTGGCGGAGTCCTTGAGGTCGTAGCGCTGCACCAGCTCGCGGCGCAGCTGGTCCACGGCGTTCACCAGCTCCTGGCGGTCGAAATCCGACACGACGTCGAAGGAGAAGGACTCAGCCATGGGGCGGATGCGCGCTGGGTGGTCGTCGCCACCCTAGAAAAAGGCCGCCGCCGTGCCCCGTCATGCCGCTCGCCTCTGCGCTCTCCTCAGCCGCTGTGTCCCCAGCCTCCGCCCCCTTCGCCTGGTCGCTGCTGCTCAGCTCGGCGGTGGTGGTGTTCAGCACCGTGCCCCTGGGGGCGGCCCGCTCCCAGGCGAACTTCCAGATCGCCGACCTGGCGGCGCCGCGGGCGATGTTCGAACGCCTGCCGGCCTGGGGCAAGCGGGCGGCCTGGGCCCACCAGAACTGCTTCGAGGCCTTCAGCCTGCACGCGCCTGCGGCCCTGCTCTGCCTGCTGGCCGGCGTCGGCGCTGGCGGAGAGGCGCCCCCGCTGGCGGTGACGGCGGCGCTGGCGGCCGCCTGGCTGCACCCGGCCCTGCGCCTGGCCTATATCGGGGCCTATGTGGGCAACCTGCCGCCGCTGCGCGGCCTGTGCTGGGCCGGCGGCCTGGTGTGCAGCGGCATCCTCTACGTGGAGGGGCTGAAGGCGGTGCTGGCCGCCCAGGGCTGATCAGGGGGCGATCAGTCGAAGTACATCAGGCTCACCACCTTGCCCATGTCCTCGGCCACGCGAACGCTGGCCAGCAGGGTCTCGCTGTCGTGGAAGGCATAGCAGATCAGCTGATCGCAGCGGTTGATGATCTCCTGGTTGCAGAGGCTGCTGGCCATCGGCAGGGGCAGCTCGTCGTGCTCGGGCCTCTCCACCAGATGGAGCACCTGCTCGAGCTGATCGCGGGATTCGCTGGGCTGACGGTCGAGACTCTGGGGCAGCAGCACCGTGAGCTTGCCGGGGTCGATCGCCAGCACGCTGCGGATCACGGCTGAATTCACTCCCTGGGCCCCGGAGGTGATGAGGCTGTGGCCCTCCTGGGCCAGGGAGCGGGCCACCAGTTCAACCAGGTGGATCGACACCACCGGCACGTGACGGCTGCCGAGGATGGCGATCCGACGTTTGCTGCGGTCCTGCAGCATCGCCAGCTCCTGGGCGAGCGTATCGATGCGATCCAGCGCGGGGACATCCAGAGACCGGGTCACACCAAAGCCCAGGCGGCCCGCAGAAACTAGCAGTGGTCGAGCGCAATTCAGGCCACCGGCTGGGGCAGAGCCAGGCGTTGAAACAGGGACGTGAAATCACAGTGCTCCTCCACCAGGCGCACCGCGTAGGTGGCCTTGACGGCCTCATGCAGGCGCACATGGCCGAAGGCCTGCTCGATCACCTCCACCGTGGTCAGGGTGTCGTGCTCCACCTTGAGCAGGGGCACATCCAGCTCCTCGGCGCGGGTGACGAGCTGGGGCAGGGGCTCGCCGACGCCGGTGAGGATCAGGCACTGGGTGGAGGCCTCCAGGGCTGCCAGCTGGATGTCGGTGCGATCGGCGCCGGTGACCACGGCCATGTTGCGGCGGCGGCGGAAGAACTCCATGGCGGAGTTCACGTTCATGGCCCCGATCGAGAGGGTTTCCACCAGCAGATCGAGGCGATCGTGGCTGCAGAGCACCTCGGCCTGCAGGCGGCGGGCCAGCTCCTCCACCGTGACGCTGCGCAGCAGGGGGCTGCGGGGCATCACGCCCAGCACGGGGATGCCGAGGCGCTCCAGGGCGGGCACGATCTCCCGGCGCAGGTCGCCGATCCGATCCGGGTCAACGCCGTTGAGCACCACCCCCGCCAGACGTTCGCCCAGGGCTTCTCGGGCCGCCAGCAGGGCATCCACGCTGCTGCCCTCATTCCACAGCTCCACCAGCAGCACCGGGGCATCGAGACCGCGGGCCAGCTGGGGCAGGCTGAGGCCGTAAAGCAGCCCCTCCACCAGGCTGCCGGGGGCCTCCAGCAGGTTCAGGCCGGGACCATCCGACGCCAGCAGGCCCTGCAGGCGGGCGTAGTCGTCGCTGGCGTCCAGTTCGCCGGCCAGCAGGCGGCGGTGCAGCGCAGAGAGCTCGAGGGAATGCAGCGAGGGCAGCAGCTGGTCGTCGCCCAGGCGCAGGTTGGCGCCCACGAAGCAGACGTCGGCATCGAGCAGGGGTTCATCACCGCTGAGGCCATCGGCGCTGGAGGAAACGCCGTTCTCGGGGGCGGAGGCCAGCGGTTTGCCGAAACGAACCGGCACGTCGGCGCGCAGCAACTGGCGGGCCAGGCCGAGAACCACAGCCGATTTGCCACTGAACGGCTGACAGGAGCCGATCAACAACGTGGGGGCCGTCGGGGGGGCCATCGGGGATTCCTCGCCTGAAAGCGCAGGCTAGGCAATGGAATCCCCCTGAACAGCCTGCGGATCACCGCCAGCCGAGCTGGGCAGCTCACCCAGCAACAGCCAGCGCCAGAAGCTCACCGGCAGCTGGCGATCCTGACGCTGCATCAGCCACAGAACCAAGCGGTAGGCGGGAAGCGCGAATTCGTAATGGATTCCAGGGAAATCGGGAAAATCCAGTTCCCTAGAGACGCACCAAGAGCGTTTAGATGCTGGGACTAGCCAACTGCTCAATTCTCTGTATGGGCGCGCGGG
>JAWOBH010000150.1:0-21712 GCA_046498125.1 Prochlorococcaceae cyanobacterium
CGAGCTCCACCTGTTCGCTCTGGAGGCACGGTTCGGCGGCCATCGCCAGCAGCAGGGGCAGCAGCTCGGGGGCGTCGTCGCTGGCGCACTTGAGGCTGATCACCAGGGCGTCTTCGCTGGCCTCGGCGCGCAGGGCCGCCCCACAGCCCTCCACCAGGTCGGCCAGGGCTTCGGCATCGAGACCGCCAGCACCCCGGGTCATGCTGCCAGCGAGCAGCTGCATTGCCCCCCGCTGTCCAGCGGGGTCACGGCTGCTGCCGCCGCGAATCCACAGCCGCGCCGCCAGCAACCCGGCTGCGGGCCGCCGCTGCAGCACCAGGGGCAGGCCACCGGGCAGGGTGCGGGTGGTCCAGGTGCCGGGCTGGGTGGCGGTGAGCGTCATGCCGGCACCGCCTCGAGCAGGCAGGCCCGCTGGGGCGCCAGCAGGGGCAGGATTTCGTTCACCAGAGTCTGCGGGTCCCAGCGGTCCAGCTCCAGCAGCGGCGCATCGAGGGCCGCTGGATGGTTCCACAGGTGTGTGCTGCTGAGCACGCCGGCGACACCGGCGGCCGATTCCAGGCCGAAGCGATAGCCGTTGGCCACCAGCCGCCGGGCCCGCTCCCACTCCGGCACCGGTACCGGCCCATCCCCCAGCTCCGCCAGCACCGTCTCAATCTCCCGACGGATGGCCGGCAGGTCCTCCGGCTCGGCGATGGCCTCCAACAGGGCCACACTGCCGCCCTCGAGCACATGCAGATCCAGATCGATGCTCTCCACCAGCCGCAGCTGCTCCCGCAGCCGCTCCACAAGCCGGCTGCGGCGGCCCTCGGCCAGCAGGCTGGTGAGCAGGTCGGCCCCCATCACCCCGTGCAGGTCGGATGCCGGTGGCAGCGCCCAGAGCATCAGCAGGCGGGCCGATTCCAGCCTGGGCAGCTGCAGGCGCTGCTCACCCGGTCGCACCGCCACGGGGGGCAGGGGTGGTTCGGCGTCCTCACCGCCCAGCTGCGCCAGGCGGCTCACGGCCAGGTGCTCCTGCAGGGCGATCGTGTGGGCCGCCTCGGGATCCAGGCAGCCGCTGAGGGTGAGCAGGCAGCGCTCGGCCGTGTAGTGACGGCGGTGGAAGCCGGCCATCAGCTCCGGCGTCTGGTCCAGCAACGCGGAGCGCTGGCCGAGAATCGGCCGGCCGTAGGGATGGCCGGGGCAGCCGGCGCTGAGCAGGCGCTGCAGGGCCACCTCCTCCGGCTGGTCCTCACTCTGGGCCAGTTCCTCCAGCACCACCTGGCGCTCCAGCTCGAAGGCCCTGGCCTCGAGCCGGGGTTCGAGCACCAGATCGAGGAGAAGGTCCAGCGCTTCAGGGGCGTCCTGGGGTGGAATCAGCACGTGGTAGTGCACGTCGTCGAAGCCGGTGGCGGCATTGCTGCTGCCGCCGAGGGCCTCGATGCGCCGGTCGAACTCCCCGGGCTCCAGGGAGGCACTGCCCTTGAACACCATGTGCTCGAGGAAGTGGGCCAGGCCGCTCTCCCCGGGGGCCTCGAACACACTGCCGGCGCGGCACCAGAAGTCCAGACACACCAGCGGGGCTTCGGGGAGATCGAGGCTCACCACCCGGGCACCGTTGGCCAGCTGTTGAATCCGGGGGGCATGGAGGCCGGGCAGAGCCAGGGGCAACGGGGCGAACGTGGCAGGATCCGCATTCTGCTGGCTGGTGTGCCCTCCTTGACTGCCTCCGTGCTCCCGGGATTGCCCCTGCATCCCCTGGTCGATCGCCTCGCCGCCACCATCCGCGGCGGCTGGGCCGACCTGCCCGAGCTCGCCCCCCTGGCGGTGGATGCGGAGCTGGAGGCGATCAGCGGCAGCCTCGACGGCGAGGCGCTGTTCATCCGCAATGAGCTGCGCCGCTGCCGGGGGCTGCGCAAACTGCACCTGGAAACGGCCCGGCTGGGGCTGGGGCTGCAGATCCTGCACTGCGTGTGGTTTCCCGATCCCCGCTTCGATCTGCCGGTGTTCGGGGCCGACATCGTCGCCAGCCCGGCGGGCGTGTCGGCCGCGATCATGGATCTCTCGCCGGTGCGTGCGGGCCTGCCGGAGGGCATTGCGTCGGCCCTGGAGGCCCGTCCGGCGCGCACCTACAGCCAGCCTCGGGAGCTGCCGCCCTGGGGCTCGATCTTCTCCCCCCACGTGCGCTTCGTGCGCCCCGCCGGTGCAGCGGAGGAGCAGATGTTTGTGGAGGAGGTGGCCGAGGCCCTGGCGATTTTGGCCCAGGCCTGCCGCCAGACCCCGGCTCAGGCCGACGACGACCCAGCTACGGTTGAGCGGTGGGAGGGTCAGCTGGGCTATTGCAAGCAACAGAAACAAAACGACAAGACCCGACGCGTCCTGGAGAAGGCGTTCAACCCGACCTGGGCGGACCGTTACATCGAGGGGTTGCTCTTCGACGATCCCCCCAGGCCCTGAGGCGTTGGCGCCGTCCTGCCCTGCTGGTGGCCTCAGGGCTGGCTGCTGCCGCCCTGCTGACCTTCGGCTTCAGCCGCCTGCAGCAGCGCCAGGCAGGGCGCCGTGCCGCCGAGGCCGCCGCCAGTGCGGCCGCCCAGCAGCCCGAGCGGGTGGAAGCGGTGGCAGCCCTTGGGCGCCTCGATCCCCGTGGTGAGATCCATCAGCTGGCGGCTCCGATCAGCGGCATCGGCGGCAGCCCCCGCATCACCCGCCTGCTGGTGGCGGAGGGCTCCCGGGTGGAAGCCGGCCAGCTGCTGGCGGAGTTCGACACCGCCGCCAGCCTGAGGGCCCAGGGCAAGGTGATCGACTCCCGGATCGTCAACCTGCGCTCACGGCTGGCCGTGCAGAGCCGGGACATCGAGCGCTACCGCGAGCTCAGCCGCCAGGGCGCCATCGCCAGCACCGACCTGGACGGGCGCGAAAACGAGCTTCTGGCCCTCAGTGGTCAGCTGCAGGAGGCCCTGGCCGAGCGCGAGCGCATTGCCGCCGACCTGATGCTGACCGAACTGCGGGCACCGATCGCCGGCACGGTGCTCCGTCTTCATGCCCGGGTGGGTGAGCGGCCCGGCGAGCTGGGCGTGCTGGAACTGGGGGCCAGCGAGCGCATGGAGGCGTTGATCGAGGTGTATGAGAGCGACATCGACCGGGTGCGTCTCGACCAGCCCGTGCGGCTCACCAGCGAGGCCGGAGGCTTCAGTGGCAGTCTGCGTGGCCGGGTGATCCGCATCAGCCCCCAGGTGCGGCAGCGGGACGTGCTCTCCAGCGATCCCACCCAGGACGCCGACACCCGTGTGGTGGAGGTGCGCGTCGCCCTGGATCCGGAGGATGCGCGGCGGGTGCGCGATCTCACCGGACTGCGGGTGATCGCTGAGCTGGACGGCTGATGGCCTGGAGAATCTGGCAGGGCCGGCGCATTCCCCTGGCCTGGCTGATGCTCACCCGCCAGCCGGTGCGGCTGGCGGTGGCCCTGGCTGGCATCGCCTTCGCTGGCATCCTGATGTTCATGCAGCTCGGCTTTCGCGACGGGCTGTTCGACGCCAGCGTCACCATCCACCGCCAGTTCGATGCCGACCTGGTGCTGATGAGCCCGCGCACCATGAGCTCGATCGGCATGGCCTCCTTCCCGCGCCGGCGTCTGGTGCAGGCGATGGCGGATCCGTCCGTGGGCGGCATCACCCCGGTGAACTGGAGCCTGCTGCTCTGGCGCAACCCCGAGAGCCGCAGCAACCGCTCGATTCTCACCATCGGCTTCGAGCCCGGTGATCCCCTGTTCCTCGACCCGGCCCTGACCCGGCAGGCCGATGCCCTCACCCAGCAGGGTCGGGTGCTGTTCGATGAGCGCTCCAGGCCCGAGTTCGGACCGATCGCCGAGCGCTTCCGCGCCGGTGAGGTGGTGGAAACCGAGGTGGCCGGCAAGCGGGTGCGGGTGGCCGGCCTGCTCTCCATGGGGCCCTCTTTCGGTGCCGACGGCAACATGATCACCAGCCGGGACACCTTCCTGGAGCTGTCCCCCGCCAGCCCTCCCGGCAGCATCGAACTCGGCCTGATCCGCCTGCTGCCGGACGCTGACCCCGAGGCTGTGGCCCAGCGCCTGCAACGCCGGCTTCCCCCCGATGTCACTGTCTTCACCAAGGCGGGCTTCGAGGAGTTCGAGAAGACCTACTGGCGCACAAGCACGGCGATCGGCTTCATCTTCACCCTCGGTGCTGCGATGGGCTTCGTGGTGGGCTGCGTGATCGTGTATCAGATCCTCAGCTCCGACGTCGCCGACCACCTGCCCGAGTACGCCACCTTGATGGCGATGGGCTACCCCCTGCCATCGCTGCTGCGGGTGGTGGGCCGGGAGGGCCTGCTGCTGGCGGTGCTCGGCTACCTGCCGGCCTATGCCGCCGGGCTGGGCCTGTACGCCCTGGTGCGCAACGGCACCAACCTGCCCGTGTTCATGAACCTCGACCGTGCCCTGGTGGTGCTGGTGATGATCCTGGTGATGTGCCTGGCCTCATCGGCCCTGGCGATGCGCCGCCTGGCCGATGCCGACCCCGCGGAGATCTTCTGATGGGCGTCCAGGTGCGCGGCCTCTGCCACAGCTACGGCAAGGGAGCCATGACCCGTCAGGTGCTGCAGGATGTCGATCTGCAGATCGATCCCGGCGAGGTGGTGCTGCTCACCGGCCCCTCCGGCTGTGGCAAAACCACCCTGCTCACCCTGGTCGGTGCCCTGCGGCAGGTCCAGCACGGATCGGTGCGGGTGCTGGGCCAGGAACTGGCCGCTGCCGGACGCGCCAGCCGTCAGAGGCTGCGCCGCAGCATCGGCATGATCTTCCAGGGCCATAACCTGCTGCGCTGCCTCACCGCCGAGCAGAACGTGCAGATGGGGGCTGACCTCCTGCCGGGACTGGGGTATCGGGCCCGGCGGGATCTCGCCCGCGAGTGGCTGCGGGCCGTGGGCTTGGGGGATCACCTGGCCAAGCTGCCCCACGATCTCTCCGGTGGCCAGAAGCAGCGGGTGGCCATCGCTCGTGCCCTGGCGGCTGAACCCCGGTTGCTGCTGGCCGATGAGCCCACCGCCGCCCTCGATTCCCGCAGTGGCCGGGATGTGGTGGAGCTGCTGCGCGGGCTGGCCCGGGAGCAGGGCTGCGCGGTGCTGATGGTCACCCATGACCCACGCATCCTCGATGTGGGCGACCGTCTGCTGCGCATGGAGGATGGCCGGTTGTCCGTCTCCGAGCCCGAGGCCGTTGGTTAGGGTGAGGTCTGGCAAACCCTGAGGACAAGCCCATATGGCGAAACGCCGCAATCTGAAAAAGGAAAAGCAGGACCGCAACCGCGCCTACGCCCGCAAATTCAAGAAGCGCAAGCTGCGCAACGACGGCCGTGGTGAAGGCGTCGGCAATGGTGTGACCGGCACGGCCAACAACGGTGGCGCCGCCGACTGATCTCCTGCGCCCGCGCTTCGCCTCCCCGGGCTTTCTCCCCACGTGGCGCCTGCAGAGAGCCGCACGCCCGTGTTTCTGAGCGTCGTCATCCCCACCTACAACCGCTTGCCGATTTTGCGCAAGTGCCTGGCCGCCCTGGAGGCCCAGCAGTTGGCGGACCCGGTGAGCGGGTTTGAGGTGGTGCTGGTGGATGACGGTTCCAGCGATGACACCGTCGCCTGGATCGAGACCCACCGCAATGAGCTGCCCCATCTGCAGCTGATTCAGCAGCAGCACGGCGGCCCGGCCGAGGGCCGCAACCGCGGCGTGGCTGCCGCCCGCGGCCCGGTGGTGGTGTTCATTGACAGCGACCTGGTGGTGCGGCCCGATTTCCTGGTGCAGCATGCCCGCGCCCTGAGCGCCGACTGGGCACACCACGGCGACCGCCTCAGCTTCACCTACGGGGCTGTGGTGAACACTGCGGATTTCCATCACCCCACCGGCGAGCGGCACAAACTTCGCGATCTCTCCTGGGCTTACTTCGCCACAGGCAATGTGGCCATCGAGCGCGACCTGCTGGAGCGTGCCGGGCTGTTTGACACCGCTTTCCGTCTCTACGGCTGGGAGGACCTGGAGCTGGGGGAGCGCCTGCGGCGTCTGGGGGTGCGGCTGGTGCGCTGTCCTCGGGCGGTGGGCTACCACTGGCATCCCGCCCTCGATCTGGGCCAGATCCCGCGGCTGATCCAGGTTGAGCGGGAACGGGCGCGCATGGGCCTGGTGTTCTTCCGCAAACACCCCACCCGTCGGGTGCGCCTGATGATCCAGTACACCTGGCTGCATCGCCTGCTCTGGGAGCTGGCCACCGCCGGTGGACTGCTCAATGAGCGCACCCTGGCACCCCTGCTGCGCTGGCTCATCCGCACGGGCCGACCTGGTCTGGCCATGGAGCTGTTGCGTCTGCCGCTCAACCGGATCGGCGTCATCGCCCTGTTCCAGGAGGCACGGCGCCAGCGCCTGGGGAGCGCCGAAGGGGAGGTCGGCGGCTGAGGGCGCCGTGGCGCCGCTTTGATAAAGTTCAGATGTTCTTTCAAACCGCACACCTGCGTGTTTCGGGTGATCGGTGCGATGGCTCTGGGGCAGAGCAGCGGGGAGCGGTCCTGGCTGCTCTGCACTCGGAGCGGCGCTCGATCCCTGGCAGGTGGTGGCCAACCCGAAACCCCTGAACCATGGCTGTTGTAACCCTCGCTGAGATGATGGAGGCGGGTGCCCACTTCGGGCATCAGACCCGTCGCTGGAACCCGAAGATGTCGCGCTACATCTATTGCGCGCGCAACGGTGTTCACATCATCGACCTCGTGCAGACAGCCGTCTGCATGAACAACGCCTACAAGTGGGTACGCAGTGCCGCCCGCAGCGGCAAGCGTTTCCTGTTTGTCGGCACCAAGAAGCAGGCCTCCGAAGTGATTGCCCAGGAGGCCACCCGCTGCGGCGCCTCCTACGTCAACCAGCGCTGGCTGGGCGGCATGCTCACCAACTGGACCACCATGCGCGCCCGCATCGAGCGTCTCAAGGACCTCGAGCGCATGGAGAGCTCCGGTGCCATCGCCATGCGCCCCAAGAAGGAAGCTGCCGTGCTGCGCCGCGAACTGGAGCGTCTGCAGAAGTATCTGGGCGGTCTCAAGAACATGCGCCGTCTGCCGGATGTGGTGGTGCTGGTGGACCAGCGCCGGGAATCCAACGCTGTGCTGGAGGCCCGCAAGCTCGACATTCCGCTCGTGTCGATGCTGGATACCAACTGTGATCCGGATCTGTGTGATGTGCCGATCCCCTGCAACGACGACGCGGTGCGCTCGGTGCAGCTGGTGCTCGGCCGTCTGGCGGATGCCATCAATGAAGGCCGTCACGGCTCAACCGAGGAGCCTGAGCAGGCCTGAGATCAGCCGTAAGGCCCAGACACGATCCGTTTCCACACCACGACCACACCACAGATTTCCTCACTCCATGGCTGAGATTTCAGCAAAGCTCGTCAAGACCCTGCGCGACAAGACCGGCGCCGGGATGATGGACTGCAAAAAGGCCCTCTCCGAAACCAACGGCGACACTGACAAGGCGATCGAGTGGCTGCGCCAGAAGGGCATTGCCAGTGCCGAGAAGAAGGCGGGCCGCACCGCGGCCGAGGGGGCGATCGGCTCCTACATCCACACCGGTGCCCGCGTGGGCGTGCTGGTGGAGGTGAACTGCGAAACCGACTTCGTGGCCCGCGGGGAGATCTTCCAGGAGCTGATCCGCAATGTGGCGATGCAGATCGCCGCCTGCCCGTCGGTTGATTACGTGAAGGTGTAGGACATCCCCCCTCAGGTGGCCGAGCGCGAAAAGCAGATCGAGATGGGCCGCGATGATCTCGCCGGCAAGAAAGAGGAGATGAAGGAGCGCATCGTCAGCGGCCGCATCGGCAAGCGTCTCAAGGAAATGGCGCTGATGGACCAGCCCTACATCAAGGACAGCGGCATGACCGTGTCCGAGATGGTCAAGCAGGTGGCCGGCAAGGTGGGTGAAAACATCCAGGTGCGGCGTTTCGTGCGCTTCAACCTGGGTGAGGGCATCGAGGTGGAATCCGCCGACTTCGCCGCTGAAGTGGCGGCGATGGGCGGCGCCGTCTGAGCAGCAGACCCATCACTGCGGATCTCCCCCAGGGCGAGGGTCACACCCCGCTGGACAGCCTCGCGGAGGTGCGGCGCCAGCTGGAGCAGCTCCGCGTCCAGCTGGGTGAGGCCAACCCCGGTCTCTACCGCGACCTGGCGCTCTATCTGCAGGTGCTGCGAGAGCTGCTCCCTGGAGCGGTGGAGCGGGCCGCGTTCCAGCTCGCCACCAGCTTCCACCCCCAGCGCTACTGCGAACTGCCGGACGATCACCGCAGCCGTCTGCACGAGCGCAGTGCCGCCCTCGTGCGCCAGACCACCAGCCTGCTGACCGTGGAGCAGCTCAGCCGGCTGGCCGCTGAGCAGGCAACCCGGCGGCAGCGGAGCCAGCGCGACCTTCTGCATCAGCTCAGCCGTCCGGCGGCGGAGCCCCGGGCCAGAGTGGCCCGTGAGCCGGAGGGCTCCGTGCAGCTGGACTTCGACCCGCCGGTGGATCTTGGCTGGTCGTCGCTGGCCTCCCTGGGGGCGGTGCCACCGGCCGGCCCTTCCCCTTCCCAGCCGCCGCCTGCGTTGGACTCCCTCGACGATCCGTTGGAGCGGCCGGCCGTGGAGGCCGAGCCTGCAGATCGGGGCCCGGAGGTCCCGCCGCCGTGGGACTCTCCGCAGCTGCCTGTGGATCCAGAGGCCCTGCTGGTGTGGCTGGATGGCTACGAGCGGGCGCTGGTGCGACGGTTGCGCAACCTCTCCCATGGCCTGAACGTGGAACTGCTGCGCTCGGGTCTGACCCGCAGTCTGCTGCCGGTCACCCTGCTGGAGGCCGCCCTGCGCGGTCAGGTGGAACCCATGGCGGCCCCGGCCAACCTGCTGCGCGTGCAGCTGCCGGTGAGCCACCCCAGCGGTGGCCAGCTGGAGAGCGTGGCCCTGTTGGTGCGCCCCGCCGATCTGGAGCTCGAACACCCGCGCCTGCGCAGTTGTCGCTCCCGCCTGCAGCGCCTGCGCCAGGAGACTCACAGAATGGCCGAGCAGCATCGCCGTCTGCGGCGGCGGCTGGTGGCGCTCGAAGCGGAATGGCTGTGGCACCAGGACAACCCCAGGTACCGCTAGCCCCGGATCCGAAGGCCGCCGACGCCTGGTTCCGGGCCCTGCAGCAGGCCCTGCAGCTGGAGGCTGAGCGTGGGTTCGCCGACCTGATGGGGCGGCGTGAGCGCTTCAGTGCCTTCCTGGCCCGCAGTCTCAGCCACCCGCCAGTGGGGCTCAGGCCCGACAGCAGCGGGCAGGCCCTGGCCGGCGAGTTCAGCCGCTATGACCAGCTGGCTGCCAGCCAGCGGCAGGCTCTGGTGTGCCGCTGCCGCCAGCAGCTGCACAGCTGGCGCCAGCGCCAGCGCCCCGTCAGCCCGCCGGCGCCGCCGCAGTTGCGTCTGGCCCATGGCCCGGACAGCGGTGCCGCTCCCGCAGCGGCAGCGGGGGCGGGCGAACGCCTCACCCCCGACACCCCACTGGCGCAGATCCGCGGCGTCGGTCCCCGCAGCGCCGCGCGTCTGGCCCAGCTCGGCCTGTTCGTGGTGCGGGATCTGGTGCACTACTACCCGCGTGACTACCTCGACTACGCCAACCTGGTGCGCATCAACGCGCTGGTGCCGGGCAGCACGGCCACGATCGTGGCCACGGTGCGCCGCTGCCGCAGTTTCGTCAGTCCCCGCAATCCCCAGCTGGCGATCCTGGAGCTTCAGCTCGCCGATCCCACCGGCCGCCTGCGGGTCAGCCGCTTCTTCGCTGGCCGACGCTTCACCGCCCCAGCATGGCTGAAGCTGCAGGAGCGTCAGTTTCCCCCCGGGGCCAGCCTGGCGGTGAGCGGGCTGGTGAAGCAGGGGCCCTATGGCCCCCAGTTCCAGGACCCTCTGATGGAGGTGCTGGCCAGCCCCCAGGCCCCCGTGCGCTCCCCCCAGATCGGTCGCCTGATTCCCGTGTACGGCCTCACCGAGGGCCTCGGCGCCGATCGCATGCGCCAGGCGATTGCAGCCGTGCTGCCGGTGGTGCGGCGCTGGCCGGAACCGCTTCCGGAGTCGCTGATGCGCCAGGAGGGGCTGATCGAGCGGACGTTGGCCCTGCAACAGATCCATAGCCCTGCCGACCGGGACCAGCTGCAGGCCAGCCGCCGCCGCCTGGTGTTCGACGAGTTCCTGCTGATGCAGCTTGGACTGATGCAGCGCCGGCGGCAGCTCACCAGCCGCCCGGCGCCCTCCCTCAGCGCTGCCGCCGCGGCGCCTGCCGCCAGTGCAGGGCAACAGGGTGGCCTGGTGCGGCGATTCCTGGAGGTGCTTCACTTCGGCTTCACGGCCGCACAGGAGCGGGTGCTGGCCGAGATTCGCGCCGATCTGGCCCGGACCCAGCCCATGGCCCGCCTGCTACAGGGCGATGTGGGCAGCGGCAAGACGGTGGTGGCGATCGCCGCCCTGCTCACCGCCATCGAGGCCGGCTGTCAGGGGGCGCTGATGGCCCCCACCGAGGTGCTGGCCGAGCAGCACCATGCCCGCCTCGCCGCCTGGCTGCCTCAGTTGCATGTGAGCTGCGCCCTGCTCACCGGGTCCACCCCGGCACGCCGCCGGCGCCAGCTGCTCGACGATCTGGTCAACGGTCAGCTGCAGCTGCTCGTGGGCACCCACGCTCTGCTGGAGGATCCGGTGCAGTTCGCCCGTCTGGGACTGGTGGTGGTGGACGAGCAACACCGTTTCGGGGTCCGCCAGCGCGACCGTCTGCTCAACAAGGGCCTGCAGCCCCACCTGCTGACGATGACGGCCACTCCGATCCCGCGCACCCTGGCGCTGTCGTTGCACGGCGATCTGGAGGTGAGCCAGATCGATGAGCTGCCTCCGGGTCGCACGCCCATCCGCACCGCCTTGCTGCGGGCCTCCGAGCGGCCCCAGGCCTATGAGCTGATCCGCGCTGAAGTGGCCCGGGGCCAGCGGGCCTATGTGGTGCTGCCCCTGGTGGAGGAGTCGGAGAAGAGTGATCTGCGCTCGGCCGTGGAGGTGCACGGCCAGCTTGCAGCCGAGGTGTTTCCGGAGCTGCAGGTGGGCCTCCTGCACGGCCGTCTGGCCAGTGCCGACAAGCAGGCGGCCATTGCCGCCTTCGCCCGGGGCGACACCCACGTGCTGGTGAGCACCACGGTGGTGGAGGTGGGGGTGGATGTGCCCGAGGCCAGCGTGATGGTGATCGAGCATGCCGAGCGCTTCGGGCTGGCCCAGCTGCACCAGCTGCGCGGGCGCGTGGGGCGCGGCGCCGCCGCCTCCCACTGCCTGTTGATCCACGACGGCCGCAACCCGGTGGCCCGCCAGCGGCTGGAGGTGCTGGTCCGCTCCAGCGATGGCTTCGAGATCGCCGAGATGGATCTGCGCCTGCGCGGTCCGGGGCAGGTGCTCGGCACCCGCCAGAGCGGCTTGCCCGATCTGGCCCTGGCCAGCCTGGCCGATGACGGCGAGGTGCTGGAGCGGGCGCGCGCCGTGGCCAGGGCCATCCTGACGCGGGATCCGGATCTGGTCTCCCTTCCCCATCTGGCCCGGCTGTTGGAGCGCCAGCGCCGCAGACTCAGTGAGCCTGCCCCCCTGAACTGATCCCTGACCCCTGACCCCTGATCCCAGAGCCGTGAGTCCGCGCCCCTGGTCTGTCATTCCCATCCACGACGGCGGCGAGCCCCTCGAGCCCCTGCCGGCCGACCTGCTGCGGCTCGAACCGCACCCCTATGCCGCCCTGGGCGCCCCCTACGGCAGCGCCGGCTCACCGTTCCGGCTGCGGCCCGAAGTGATCCGCCGTCTGCTACTGGCCCAGCAGTTGCTGGCCCGGGAGCAGCCCGGCTGGAGACTGGCGATCTTCGATGCCTGGCGGCCCCTGGCGGTGCAGGCCTTCATGGTGGAGCACAGCATCACCAGCACCTGCCGCGAGCGCGGCATCGATTCCGGCGTCGACAGTCCCGACCGCCGGGCCGTGGTGGCCGAGGTGGGCCGCTTCTGGGCACCCCCGAATGCCGACCCCGCCAGCCCACCACCCCACAGCACCGGCGCTGCGGTGGATCTCACCCTCGCGAACGGCGCCGGTGAGCCCCTGGCGATGGGCTCGGCCATCGACGCCATCGGGGCGGTGTCTGAACCCGACCATTTCCTCCAGGCCAGCGAGCAGTGCCGGGATCCCCACCTGCAGGACCGCTACCTGGCCTGGCACCGGCGCCGCTGCCTGCTGCGGGCTGTGATGGAGGAGGCCGGTTTCGCCCAGCACCCCAACGAGTGGTGGCACTTCAGCTGGGGCGACCAGCTCTGGGCCTGGCGCCGCCGGGAGACAGGAGCCCGCTTCGGACGTGTGAGCTGAGGCGGGCTCAGCTGGCGGCAACGGCCAGCAGCCGTTGCACGTCCTCGCGGCCGCTCTTCACCACGAAGTCGCCGAAGCCGCGGCGCAGTCCGCCCTGGCGCCAGGCCAGCAGCAGCGGTTCGAGGGTGGCCTCCAGGGTTGGGAGAGGCATCTTCTCCAGGTAGGGCTCGGCCAGCCGGCTGAGCTGGGCGCTGCCGCCGAGCCACAGCTGGTACTGATCCACACCGCTGCCCACCAGGCCGATCTCGGCCATGTAGGGACGGGCGCAGCCGTTGGGACAGCCCGTCATGCGCACCAGGATCGGCTTGTCGATCTGCAGCCGGTGAAGCAGGGACTCGAGCCGGTCGAGCACGTCAGGAAAGATGCGCTCGGCTTCGGTCACCGCCAGCCCGCACAGGGGCAGAGCCGGGCAGGCAAGGCCGTGGCGGGAGAGCAGGGACGTGTGCTCGGGTTTCTCCCAGCCCAGGCTGGTTAGTTCGGCCTTGAGGCCGGAGCGCTGGGCGGTGCCGATGTTGCAGAGCAACAGATCCTGGTTGGGGGTGATCCGCACCTCAAGCTTGTAGGTGTCCACCAGGCGACGCAGACCTGCCTTGCGCTCACCGCTGAGACGGCCGCAGAGCAGGGGCAGACCCACGAACCACAATCGGGGGCTCTGGCGGTGCCAGCCCAGGTAGTCCTCCAGCTTGGCCCGGGGCTCATCGCGAAGGGAGCGGATCGGGTGGTTGAAATAGCGGCAGCAGAGCTGCTCACGGAACCAGTCCACGCCGCGGTCGTGGATCAGGTATTTCATCCGCGCGTGGCGCCGCTGCTCACGGTCGCCATGGTCACGTTGCAGGGCCACGATCGCCTGCACCAGATCGAGAACATGCTCGTGGTCCACATAGCCGAGGGGATCGGCCGTGCGGGCAAAGGTTTCCTCCTTGTTGTGGGTGCGACCCATGCCACCGCCCACATAGACATTGCAGCCCTGGGGACGGCCCTGGGGATCACAGAACAGCACCAGGCCGACGTCCTGGGTGAGCAGATCCACCGAGTTGTCGCCGGGCACGGTGACGGCCACCTTGAACTTGCGTGGCATGTAGGTGCTGCCGTAGAGCGGCTCGGCACCGTCACCGCTGAACACACCACCCTCAGCCTGGCGTTCCTTCACCCGCCGGGCGCTGGAGCTGGGCTTGATCCGCAAGCTCAGGTCGCCATCCACCCAGATGTCGAGATAGGAGCCCTCTGCGGCCTGGGGTGCCAGCAGATCGGCGATGTCGTCGGCCAGCTTGCGGGCGGCGGGGTAGGCGCCCTTGGCATAGGGGGCTGCGGGGGCCATGACGTTGCGGTTGATGTCACCGCAGGCGGCCAGGGTGGACCCCAGGTGCCGCACGATCGTGCCGATCACCTCCTTGAGGTTCTCCTTGCGCACGCCGTGCATCTGGAAGGCCTGGCGGGTGGTGGCCCGCAGGGTGCCGTTGCCGAGCTGATCGGAGAGCGAATCGAGGGCGAGGTAGAGCGGGGCGGGGATGCGGCCGCCTGGACTGCGCAGGCGCAGCATCATCTGCCAGTCCTTTTCCCGGCCCTTCTGGCGGTTGTCACGGTTGTCCTGCTGGTAGGAACCGTGGAACTTGAGGATCTGAACGGCCGGTTCGCTGAAGTTGGGGCGCTCATTGCCAAGCTCGGTGGCCAGCGGCTCGCGCAGGTGGCCGCTGTTGTGCTTCAGCTGCTCGAATTTGCTCGGCTCGCTGGTGCCGGCCGTGCTGCCACGCCGGTGGTTCTGGCTGGAGCCAGCATGCGGAGAGGATCCAGCGGTTGCGGATCCGGCAGTCACTTGGGCGGACACGGTCACGCGGGCAATCCTCAACAGATCGACCGTAGCGAACGGCAGCGGGCCAAGGCCGGTGAACCGGCAGCGGCTCAATCCATAGAGTTGGCCGCTGTTGTGGTCCCGCTCCGTGTCGTCCTTGCTGCTGGAGATCGGAACCGAAGAGCTGCCGGCCGACTTTGTCCGCCTGGCCCTCCCTCAGCTGCAGGCGCGGGTGGCGGCGGATCTGCAGGCCCAGCGTCTCGATCCCGATTCACTGGAGGTCACCGGCACGCCCCGCCGTCTGGCGGTGCTGGCCCAGGGGCTGCCGCCGGCCCAGGAGGATCGTCAGGAGGAACGCAAGGGTCCGCCGGCGGCCCAGGCCTTCCGCGATGGCCAAGCCACGGCTGCCGCCATCGGCTTCGCCCGCCGCTGTGGCGTGCAGCCCGAAACCCTGCAGGTGCGCGACACAGCCAAGGGCCCGTTTGTGTTCGCCACCTGCCTGGAGCGGGGTGAACCCAGCGCCGACGTGTTGGTGCGGCTCATCCCCGACTGGATCCAGGCCCTGCAGGGCCGGCGTTTCATGCGCTGGGGGGACGGTGAGCAGCGCTTCTCCAGGCCCATCCGCTGGCTGGTGGCGATGCTCGATGACAATGTCCTGCCGCTGCAGCTGGCGGGCTGCGATCCGGCCGTGCTGGCGGGGGCCACCAGCCGGGGTCTCCGTCTCAGCAGCGAGCCGCTGACCATCCGCTCAGCCGCCAGCTACCGCCAGGATCTGGCTGAGGCTGGCGTGGAGGTGGATCGCCAGGCCCGGGCCCAGGCCATCCGCTCGGCTGTGGACGCCGCCGCCGATCGCCACCAGGCCCGACCCGACCTGCCGGTGGAGCTGTTCGATGAACTGGTGGATCTGGTGGAGGCGGCGCTGCCGATCGAGGGGCGGATCGATGACCGCTATCTCGCGTTGCCGCCGGAGGTGCTGAGCACCGTGATGCGGGCGCACCAGCGCTACGTGCCCCTCTACGAGCGGCGGGAGAGCAGCGATCCCCTGGCCCAGCACGCCCGCGGCGTTCTCCAACCGCGCTTCCTCTGCATCGCCAGCGGCCGGGAGGCGGCCATCACCACCATCCGTCGTGGCAATGAACGGGTGCTCAAGGCCCGTCTGGCGGATGCGGAGTTCTTTCTCAACGCCGATCGCGCCGTTCCCAGCATCGATCGCCGTGACCAGCTGTCCCGGGTCACCTTCGCCGAAGGTCTGGGCTCCCTGCGCGATCGGGTGGAGCGCCTGGAGTGGTGCACCGACGTGCTGCTGGAGCAGTTGGAGCTCCCGGATGGCACCGCCACCCACGCCCGCCGTGCCGCCCATCTCTGCAAGCACGATCTGGTGAGCCAGATGGTGGGCGAATTTCCCGAGCTGCAGGGGGTGATGGGGGGCAAGTATCTGCTGGCCGAAGGGGAGGCTCGCGAGGTGGCCCTGGCGGTGCTTGAGCACTACCGCCCCCGGGGCGCGGGCGACCAGCTGCCCTCCTCCGACGCCGGCGCGGTGGTGGCGTTGGCCGAGCGGGTGGAATTGCTGCTGAGCATCTACGCCAAGGGGGAGCGGCCCAGTGGTTCCTCCGATCCCTATGCCCTGCGCCGCGCGGGGAATGGCCTGCTGCAGATCCTCTGGGCCCGGGAGTGGAATCTGGACCTGCTGGCACTGCTGGACCGGTGCAGTTCCCACTGGGCCGAGCGCCTGCCCCAGTTCCGCATCGATGCCAGCCAGCTCAGCGCTGAGCTGGCCGAATTGCTGCGTCAGCGCCTGGTGAGCCTGCTGGAGGAGGATGGGGTGGCGCCCGATCTGGTCCAGGCCGTGGCCGGAGAGGGGATTGCACCGGAGCGGTTGCTGCGCCAGCCGGCCGATGCCCGTCTGCGGGCCGATCTGCTCGTGGAGCTGCGCTCCACGGGGCGCCTGGAGGCCGTGCGGGCGGTGGTGGCGCGGGCCGCACGGCTGGCGGAGAAGGCCGAGCTGCCGCCCGATCAGCGCCAGGTGGCGGGCAGCGTGGATGAGCGGCTGTTCGAAACCGGCAGCGAGGCCGCCATGCTGGCGGTGCTGCACCGGCTGGAACCCCTGGCGTTGGGCGGCGCCGCCCAGCGCTATGGCGAGCTGGCTTCAGCTCTTGCCGCCAGCGCCGATGTGCTGGCCAACTTCTTCGACGGCGACCAGAGCGTGATGGTGATGGTGGACGACGAGACCCTGCGCCGCAACCGCTTGGCGCTGCTGGCCCTGCTTCGCAATCAGGCGTCCGTGCTGGCCGATTTCAGCTGCATCAGCGGCTGATATCGGCCAGGGGACCTCAGGCCACGCCGGCGGGCTCCCGATCGCCACGCTCCAGCCCGGCGTCCGTCGCCTCACCTCTGGTCTGTTCGGTTGACTGCGCCTGCAGTGCCGCCTGCTTCTTCTGCTTGGAGGCGTTGATCCCTCCCTTGATGCTGCTCACCGCCAGCAGGGCGTTGACCTCAGCGTCATCGCGGACCGTGCTGGGCACCGGTCGGTAGGTCTGGGGAGCGAGGGCGTTGCCACGCAGCACGGCCCCCAGGGTGAGAAGAGTGAGCTTCAGTTGCTGCCAGGGGTTCATCGCCACGACGCGCTTGTAGAGGTAGCTGTCGAAGGTGAGGCGCTGCACGTCCTTGTCGTCGCACATCTCCACGAACGCTTCGCGGGCCGCATCGTTGCGATAGAAGATGTTCTGGAGAATCTCCAGCACCTTGTAGGTGGCACCGTACTGACGGTCCCACGTCTTGAGGTACTTCTTCAGGTCAGTTTCGTTGGGAATCCGCTGGCCGCCCTGGCTGGCCTCCACGATCTGTTCGGCGCACATCCGGCCGCTCTTGGCGGCGAAGTAGATGCCTTCACCGGAGCTCTTGGTGACGTAGCCGGCGGCATCGCCTACCAGGGCCATACGGCCCACAACCCGCCGCGGACGGGGATGCTCGGGAATCGGATGGGCCTCCACCTTGATCACCTCTCCCTTCACCAGCCGCTTCTTGGCGCGCTCACGGATGCCCACCTGCAGGCTCTTGATCAGGGCCTGGTTGTTCTGCATGGTGCCGGTACCCACGGCCACGTGGTCGTACTTGGGGAACACCCAGGCATAGAAGTCGGGCGATACGTCGGTGCCGACATACATTTCCGCCAGGTCTTCGTAGTAGCTCATCTCCTCGGGGGGCAGTTTGATCCGCTCCTGGAAGGCAATGGCCACGTTGTAGTCACCGGCATCCATGGCCTTGGCCACGCGACTGTTGGCGCCGTCGGCGCCCACGATCAGGTCAACCTCAAGTGTTTTGGTCTCGCCGGTGGCCTCACCTCCGCTGTAGTCGGAATAGGTGAGCGTATAAGGACCCTGACGGTTGGCGCCCGTGTCAATCTTCGTGACCAGGCCGTTCACCAGGTGTGCGCCGAGGTCGGCCGCCCGGTTGCGGAGAAAGGAATCCAGCACTTCTCGGCGGCACATGCCGATGTATTCATCCTCATTGTCGAGATGTATATCCACCTCCCGGTTGGAAGGGGAGATCATGCGCATATTGCGCACCTTGCGATCGATGATCGAATCCGGCAGATCGAATTCGCTCACCATGCATAGTGGAATGGCGCCACCGCAGGGCTTGGCGTTATCGAGTTTCCGCTCGAAGATCCAGGTTTCGATGCCGGCCTTGGCCAGAATCTCAGCGGCGCAGGACCCACTGGGGCCGCCGCCCACAACTGCCACTCGCAACATCGAATGCTCGCCCCAGAGGAGTTGAGAAGTGGGCGGAAGCTAACACCGTTATCCGCTGGTCAGGGGCCTGAACCGGGCTTCCCACCTAGGATCTTCACGGTGTGTTGTCTGCGGGCCGCACACCCCGCTCCCTCCCCCTTGCCGCCAGCCATCGCTCCGCCCAAGGCATCGTCCCAGCCCGCTTCCCCGGCCCCCGGCGCCCGGCGACTGCAGCCCGGGGAGGGCCACCGTGGCTTGGCAGTCACGGCTGATGACATCCCCGTGGCCCAGCGCAGCCAGCCGGCGCGCCCTCCCCGCTCCTCCCTGCTCAATCGCCTGGGCGTCCTGGGCCTGGGCGTGTCTGTGGCGGCCGCCGCCCTGCTGCTGGCCTTCCCCGAAGCCGTGCGGCTGTGGCTGACGCCGCCGCCCGTGCAGGGTCTTGATGCCCGCACCACTGCCGACGGCCGCCTGCTGGGCCACTTCCCCTACGAGGAAGCCTCCCCAGACCTGCTGGTGGAGGTGGCTCCCGGCCAGGCCCTGCATCGCGATGCCGCCCAAGCCTTGCTGGCGATGCAGCGCGCCGCCTCCGCCGAAGGGGTGGAGCTGGTGGTGCTCAGTGCTTTCCGGCCAGCGGAGCTCCAGGAGGAGCTGTTCTTCGCCATCAAGTCGGAGCGCAACCAGAGCGCCCTGGAGCGGGCCCAGGTGAGTGCCCCGCCCGGATTCTCCGAGCACAGCACCGGCTATGCCGTGGATCTGGGCGATGCCTATGCGCCCCAGAGTCACCTGTCGGTGAGCTTCGAGCGCACCCAGGCCTTTGCCTGGCTCCAGGCCAACGCCGCCCGCTACCACTTCACCCTCTCGTTTCCCCCGAACAACGCCCAGGGCGTGAGCTATGAGCCCTGGCACTGGCGTTTCGAGGGCACGGCGGCGGCGCTGCAGAAGTTTGAGCCGGCCCATCGCCTCAGCCGCAGCTGAGACACTGACCCGATGGCGGGTGGCTGTTGATGGTTCTTCGCTGGCTGCCTCGCACGCCGAAGGCTTCGGCAGGGCAGGAGACCCCAGGTGAGACTCCGCCGCAGTGCCTGGTGCTTCTGGGCAGCGCCACCGCCGCCGCGGAGTGGCTGGCCGAGGTTCTACAGCGCCATCCCCACTGGAGCGGAGCTGTGCGCCGCCTCGGACAGCCTGGAGCCCCCCAGACCACCGCAGCGCCACCCAGGGGCTGCCGCGCTGTGCTTGTGGTGCGCCATCCGGCTCTGGAGGCGATCGAATCTCGATTGCCGGGGAGCGTTGTCAGCCTGGGGGCTCCAGGCGCCGCACTGCCGGTTGCGCTGCTGCAGGAATGGCAGGCCTGGCAGCGGTGTCTGGGCGGGGATCTGCTGGTGGTGACCGTGGCCAACCTGATTGGCGGGCGCCACCACAAGCTGCTGCGACGGATCTGCCGCCATCTGCGG
Source organism: Prochlorococcaceae cyanobacterium (assembly GCA_046498125.1). Lineage (GTDB taxonomy): Bacteria > Cyanobacteriota > Cyanobacteriia > PCC-6307 > Cyanobiaceae > NIES-981. The sequence goes on from JAWOBH010000150.1 coordinate 19,356, forward strand.
CTGCCGGCTCGAGCAGCAGGCTGGCGCCTGGCGGCCCAGGCCCTGCCGCCCTACCACCACGGCCTGCCGAAGGGCTCGGGTTGGCAGTTCGGCAGCGATGGACTGCGCCGGGGCCCGACTGATGGCCCTGCTCTGAGCGGTGCTTCGCTGGATACGCTGCTGCAGATCGCCGACGATGGCTTGCAGCGCCTGCTCGCGGCGCGCCTGCTGCCTGCTGCTGAAGAGTCACGCTGGCGCCGTATCAGCCTGGCCCTCGGGGCCTACGCCGTCACCAGCGGGCTGGGGCGGAGCAGCTTCTGGATCAGTGCTGATGAGCAGGACGACGCCCTGGCGGCCGGGGTGATCGGCGGCCGAGCTGGCGGTGGCCTCCACCAGTCCCTGGGCGCCCGCCTGGGCCGCACGGCCCGTTTCAGCCGCTTCGAGCCTCCCCTGCGCCTCTACGGCACCTATCTGGAGGGCGGTTGCAGGATCGCTGCCTTCTCCTACGTGGTGGACAGCTTTCTCTATGGCACCCGGGTGGGCCGTTACTGCTCGATTGGCCGGGCCTGTGAGATTGGTCAGCACGACCACCCCACCACCTGGCTCTCCACCCATCCTTTTCAGTACAGCAGAGCCATCGGCTTTGAAGCCCCTGGATTCGTCTTCAGCGGGCTGGTCGCCCAGGCCGAGCCGCGGGCGGCACGCTGGCAGCAGTTCAGCGACGCTGTGGGCTACCGGCGGCACACCCACATCGGTCACGACGTGTGGATCGGGGCCCGGGTGTTCGTGAAGAAGGGGGTGACCATCGGCAACGGTGCCGTGATCGGCGCAGGATCGGTGGTGACCCGCGATGTGCCGGCCTATGCCATTGCCGTGGGCAGCCCTGCCCGGGTGCTGCGCTACCGCTTCGACGAGGACATCCGCGCCCAGTTGGACGCCCTGCAATGGTGGCGCTACCCCCCCTGGAGCCTCAATGTTGTTCCCTGGGAGCGGCCGTTGAAGGCCATCCGCCTGGTGGAGCGCTGGCAGCGAACCGGCGAGCTTTTGCCCTATGGCGATCCCGAGCTCGAAAGCACCATCGGCTAGGGTGCAGACAGGTAACAACCCAGATCGCAGGAATTCTTAAAGTATGAGCGGCGCACATTCCGGCACGCCGATTCGCAACATTGCGATCATTGCCCACGTTGACCACGGCAAAACCACCCTGGTTGATGCGCTGCTGGCCCAGTCGGGCATCTTCCGCGACAACGAAGCGGTGCCCACCTGCGTGATGGACTCCAACGATCTGGAGCGGGAACGCGGCATCACCATCCTCTCCAAGAACACGGCCGTGGACTACGAGGGGATCCGCATCAACATCGTCGACACCCCAGGCCACGCTGACTTCGGCGGCGAGGTTGAGCGGGTGCTGGGGATGGTGGATGGCTGCCTGCTGATCGTGGATGCCAACGAGGGTCCCATGCCCCAGACCCGCTTCGTGCTCAAGAAGGCATTGGAGAAGGGGCTGCGTCCCATCGTGTTCGTCAACAAAATCGACCGGGCCCGGGTGGATCCCGAGGTGGCGGTCGACAAGGTGCTCGATCTGTTCCTGGAACTGGGCGCCGACGACGACCAGTGTGACTTTCCCTATCTGTTCGGCAGTGGCATGGCCGGCTATGCCAAGCCGGACATGAAGACCGAGAGCGACAGCATGCGGCCGCTGTTCGATGCCATCCTGCGCCATGTGCCGCCGCCGGTTGGTGATCCCGCCAAGCCGCTGCAGCTCCAGGTGACCACCCTGGATTACAGCGACTTCCTGGGCCGGATCATGATCGGCCGCATCCACAACGGCACCATCAGGGCCGGCCAGCCCGTGTCCCTGCTCCGCGACGACGGCAGCGTCAAGCGCGGCCGCATCAGCAAGCTGCTGGGCTTCCAGGGTCTCCAGCGGGTTGAGATCGAGCAGGCCAGGGCCGGAGATCTGGTGGCTGTGGCCGGTTTCGATGAGGTGAACATCGGCGAAACGATCGCCTGCCCCGATGAGCCCAAGGCTCTGCCGCTGATCAGGGTGGATGAGCCCACCCTGCAGATGACCTTCGTGATCAACGACTCGCCATTCGCGGGCAAGGAGGGCAAGTTCGTCACCAGCCGTCAGGTGCGCGACCGCCTTCAGAAGGAACTGCTCACCAATGTGGCACTGCGGGTGGAAGACACCGACTCGCCGGACCGCTGGTCCGTGAGCGGACGGGGGGAACTGCACCTCGGCATCCTGATCGAAACTATGCGCCGTGAGGGCTACGAGTTCCAGGTGAGCCAGCCCCAGGTGATCTTCCGCACCATCGACGGCACGCCGCACGAGCCCTTCGAAACCCTGGTGCTGGATGTGCCCGAAGCGGCGG
>JAWOBH010000162.1:0-4869 GCA_046498125.1 Prochlorococcaceae cyanobacterium
CGCTCCTGCGCCGGCAGCACGATCAAGCTCTCGGTGGAGACGGTGAGCGAATACCTGCGCAGCAACGTGGCGCTGCTCAGGAACATGATCGCCCGCGGCTACGGCGACGCCCGCACCCTGGCCCGCCGCATCCAGGCGATGGAGGCCTGGCTGGCCGATCCGGTGCTGATGGAGGCCGACGCCGACGCCGAGTATGCCGAGATCATCGAGATCAACCTCGATGCGATCACCGAGCCGATCCTGGCCTGCCCCAACGACCCCGACAACGTGAAAACGCTGAGCGAGGTGGCCGGCGACCGCATCGATGAGGTGTTCATCGGCTCCTGCATGACCAACATCGGCCACTACCGAGCCGCCGCCAACGTGCTCAAGGGCCAGGGCGAGAACGCCGCGCGCCTGTGGGTGTGTCCGCCCACCCGCATGGACGAGGAGAAGCTCAGGGAGGAGGGGTACTACGCCATCTTCGAGGCCGCCGGCTCGCGCATGGAGATGCCCGGCTGCTCCCTGTGCATGGGCAACCAGGCCCGGGTGGAGGACAACACCACCGTGTTCTCCACCAGCACCCGCAACTTCAACAACCGCCTCGGCAACGGCGCCCAGGTGTATCTGGGCAGCGCCGAGCTGGCGGCCGTGTGCGCCCAGCTGGGCCGCATCCCCAGCAAGGAGGAGTATCTGGCCATCGCCGCCGAGAAGATCGATCCCTTCGGCGATGAGCTCTACCGCTACCTGAACTTCGATCAGATCCAGGGCTTCGAGGATCAGGGCCGGGTTGTGAGCGTCGAGGAGGAGGCCCGGATGCTGGCGGAAGTGGGCTGAAGCGGGGGTGGTCAGCAAGACCGGCAGCCCCATACGCCACGACGAATGGCTGCAGCTGCGGGCCATTCGCCAGCTGCTGCAGCAGCGCGGTGTGGGGGTGGTGCTGGGGCTGGCCCTCACGGGTCTGGCGGTGGCCACCACCGTGCTGGTGTTCAGCCTCGGCATCGACGCCCTGGGCAGCTGGCGCATCCGCAGCCTGGAGCGGGCTCCGGACTGGCTGGTGCTCCCCGCCATCGGCGCCGGCGGCGGCCTGCTCGCCGGGCTGCTGATCCAGACCCTGGCCCCAGCGGCCTCCGGTGCGGGCATCACCCAGGTGATGCTGTTTCTGCGCAAGCGGGGCGTACCGATCGGCCTGCGCATCGCCGTGGTGAAGCTGGTGGCCGGCATCCTCACCATCGGCAGCGGCTTTCCCCTCGGCCCCTCCGGACCCGCCATCCAGATGGGTAGCTCCATGGGCTGGAGCCTGGGCCGGCTGCTGCAGGCGCCCCGTCCGTTCGTGCGCCTGCTGGTGGCCGCCGGCGGCGGCGCCGGCATCACGGCCGTGTTCAGCGCTCCGATCGCCGGCTTCTTCTACACCCTGGAGGCGCTGCTGCGCGGCGGGCGGCCGGTGGTGATGCTGATCGTGCTGGTGCTCACCTTCTTGACCGACATCTGGGCCGATCTGCTGGGGCTGGCCGGCCTGGGGGTGGACAGCACCAGTCTGATCGTGAGCGGCGAACTACAGCTCAAGCGCGCGGTGTACGTGTACGTGCAGGTGCTGCCCATCGATCTGCTGCTGCTGTTCGGCCTGGGCGGGCTGGTGGCCGTGGCGGGAGAGGCCTACTGCCGCTTTCTGCTCAGCCTGCAGCAGCTCAGCAACCGCTGGCGCAGTTCCCTGGCCCTGAAGCTGGCCGTGGCCGGCGCCCTGCTGGGGGTGGTGGATGCCTTCCTGCCGGAGATCTTCGTGAACAACGCCGGCGTGCGTCTGGCGGTGGCCAGCGGTGAGGTGGACGTGACCATGGCCATCGGCGTCACCGTGGTGCTGTTCGTCACCACCGCCCTGGCCGCGGCGGTGGGAGCGCCGGGAGGGCTGTTCGCGCCCATGCTCAGCCTCGGCGGCGCCCTCGGGCTGGTGGCCGTGCAGCTGGTGGAGCTGGTGGGCATCCAGGCACCCAACACCGCCGTGTTCGCAGGCATGGGGGCCTTTCTCACCGCCACCGCCCGCACGCCGATCACCGCCCTGTTCCTAGTGTTCGCCCTGAGCAAGCAGTGGCTGCTGCTCAAGCCGGTGCTGAGCGCCTGCCTGGGAAGCTTCCTGGTGGCGCGGCTGCTGGCCAGCGAGTCGCTGTTCGAGCGGCTGATCCAGCTGGCACCCCCGGGCCACCAGGGCTGGGCGGGCCATGCCCCCAGGCCGGCAGCGACGCCGAGAGCGGTGCCGCTGCGGCCGCGACTGGGGAATGCCACCTCCGCTGGTGCAGGCCCCGCGAAGGGTCAGGACTGAAGGTCAGGGCGGGGGCCCCGGCCATGGTCAGCCCTGGTGTCCAGGGCTACCTTTTGCGGGAAACCACGGAACACACCAATGGCTGCACAACACCCTCGCCGCTGGCGCAGCGGCCGCGTTCTCGGCGCCGCCATGGCCCTGACGGTGGCCGGTGGGCTCACCCTCAGTGGCTGCCAGCAGGCCAAGCAGACGATGGACGATGCCGCCACCGGTGTGGGCGATGCCGCCCAGGACGCCGCCACGGCCACCGGCCAGGCCGCCCTGACCGCGGCTGTCAATCCCGTCCTCGATCAACTCAAGAAAGCCCAGGCGCAGGTGGAGGACGGCAATCTTGAAACCGCCGCGGTCACCATGGATGGCTTCAAGTCGCTCTGGGAGCGCTCCGCCCCGGTGATCCGCCCCATGGCCGGGGACAAGTGGCCCGGGATCGAGTCGGCCGCCAACACCGTGGTCAGCACCTTCGACGGCGGCACCCCGGCGAGGGGCGCCGCCAGCTCGGCGATCAGCGGCCTCATCGGTCCCCTCAACGGCCTGACCGGTCAGTAGGCCTGCCCTGAGTGACACGCTGGGGGCGATGCTGCCCCCAGACGAGCCCTGGATCAGGAAACCCTGCTGTTCACCCCCGCCATGCCCCAGGCCGGGTCGCTGCGCACCGTGCTGGCCTTCCCCAGCTCCTATTCGGTGGGCATCACCAGCCTGGGCTACCAGGTGGTGTGGGCCACCCTGGCCCAGCGGCCCGATGTGGATGTGCGGCGGTTGTTCACCGACCAGGGTGATCCGCCCCATGGCAGCGGTCGCGGCCGGGGAAGGCAGCTCGATCTGTTCGGCCTCTCCCTGAGCTGGGAGCTGGATGGCCCGGTGCTGCTGGAGCTGCTGGAACGCCAGCGCATCCCCCTGTGGAGCCAGGAACGGGGCGACGGCGACCCGATCGTGTTCGGCGGCGGGCCGGTGCTCACCGCCAACCCCGAGCCGCTGGCGCCCTTCCTCGATGTGGTGCTGCTGGGCGATGGCGAACTGCTGCTGCCCGCCTTCCTCGATGCCCTGCAGGCCTGCCGCGGAGCCCCCCGCCTCGAGCGCCTGCGCCAGCTGGCCCGGGTGCCGGGCGTCTATGTCCCCAGCCTCTACGCCCCCCGCTACGGCAGCGAGGGCGAGCTGCTGGCCGTGGAACCCACAGAGCCGGGCATCCCGGCCACCGTGGCCAAACAGACCTGGCGTGGCAACACCCTCAGCCATTCAGCGGTGATCACGCCGGCGGCGGCCTGGCCGTCGATCCACATGGTGGAGGTGGTGCGCAGCTGCCCGGAACTGTGCCGCTTCTGCCTGGCCAGCTACCTCACCCTGCCCTTCCGCACCCCCAGCCTCGACGACGGCTTGATCCCGGCGGTGGAGAAGGGGCTGGACGCCACCCAGCGCCTCGGCCTGCTGGGGGCCTCGGTGACCCAGCACCCCCAGTTCGCCGACCTGCTGGCCTGGCTGGATCAGGACCGCTTCGAGGGCACGCGGGTGAGCGTGAGCTCGGTGCGGGCCGCCACAGTGACCCCGGAACTGGGGCGGATCCTGGCCAAGCGGGGCAGCAAGTCGCTCACGATCGCGATCGAAAGCGGCAGTGAACGGATGCGCCAGGTGGTGAACAAGAAGCTCGCCACCGAGGAGATCTACGCGGCGGCCCGCTACGCCAAAGAGGGCGGCCTCAGCGGTCTCAAGCTCTACGGCATGGTGGGGCTGCCCACGGAGGAGGAGGCCGACGTGGAGGCCACCGCCGCCCTGCTGCTGGCGCTGAAAAAGGCCACCCCAGGCCTCCGCCTCTCCCTGGGCGTAAGCACCTTCGTACCCAAGGCCCACACGCCGTTCCAGTGGCAGGGGGTGCGCCCCGAAGCCGACAAGCGCCTGAAGCTGCTGGCCAAGCGGCTCAAGCCCAGGGGCATCGAGCTGCGCCCGGAAAGCTACGGCTGGAGCGTGATCCAGGCCCTGATCTCCCGCAGCGACCGCCGCCTGGCGCCGGTGATCGCCGCCGCCCGCGGCCGCCACGAGAGCCTGGGGGGCTGGAAGCAGGCCTACCGCGCCGTGCTGGCAGGCGAGCACAGCCCGGCAGCGTCCCGCACTGCGGACACCCAACTGCCGCCGCCGCCCCCCTGGGAGGAGGTGACCCACGCCACCTGGAGCCCGGAGCGCGTTCTGCCCTGGCAGCACCTGGAGGGGCCGCTGCCGCCGGCCACCCTGCTCAAACACGCCCAGGAGGCCCTGGCGGCCGGAGTCCCCACAGCCGTGGCCTGAGCCCCATGATCTGAGCTCCGTGATCTGAGCTCCGTGGCCTGGGCCTCAGTCGAACACCGCCGTTCGGCCCCGGTACACCATCACCTGGCGGCGCAGGTGCAGGCGCAGGGCTCGGGCCAGGGCCAGGCGCTCGGTGTCGCGGCCCTTGCGGATCAGATCGTCCACCTCGTCGCGGTGGCTCACGTGCACGGTGGCCTGCTCGATGATCGGCCCGGCGTCGAGTTCCTCGGTCACGTAGTGGGCCGTGGCGCCGATCAGCTTCACCCCCCGCTCCCAGGCGCGGTGGTAGGGCTGGGCCC
>JAWOBH010000273.1:0-10638 GCA_046498125.1 Prochlorococcaceae cyanobacterium
GCCGCTGCTCCGGGTTGCCGCCGAAGAGCCGATCGACCCCCAGCAGCAGCTCCAGGGCGCCGAGCATTGGCCGGCCCGCCACCTCCGCCATGGGTTCGAGCGGGATGGTGAGCCAGCCGCTCGATTCCCCCCGCGGCGCATGCACCAGCCGCATCGCGGCGCCGTTGAAGAGGATGCCGATCGGGTGCTCGCTTTCCTTCAGCAGCCGCTCAAAGCGCTGCTGGGGCGAGGCATCCCAACCGTGGCCCGTGGGATTCCAGGACTTGTCGAAATCGCGGCCCCACTCGCCCAGCTGGGTGAGGTCCAGCACCAGGGCCTGCAGGCCGTTGCCGTCGAACTTCGGCACGCCATGGGTGGGCCGCAGGGTTTCGCCGTATTCACTGAGCAGCACCTCGGGCAGGGTCCGATCCGGCTGCGTCTGCAGCTCAGCCGCACCGATCAGATCGGCCTCGCCCCAGTCGAGCAGTCCCTGGGCCAGCACCTGGAAGCCGGGCACCACCTGCAGGGGCTGGCCGTCCGGCCCCTGCACTTCCTCCAGCAGGGCCTCCAGCTGGCGCTGGCGGCTGGCGAGGTAGGCCGTGCCCTGGTTGGGGAAGAGCTCCAGCTTGGTGAGCACCGCAGGGGCCACCACCAGGCCCACCGGCTGCACCAGGCCCAGCCAGGCGGTGTGGGTGTGGATGCCGGGAGTGCCGTAGGCCATCAGTGGGCCTCCTGGGGCCAGAGGTAGAGCGCACCGGCCGGCTCTACCCGGTGGGTCTGCAGCGCGAAGGTGCGGCGGATGCGGGCGGGTTCGCTGGCCAGGTCCACGTCGATGGTGTCCAGCCGCTGCTTCCAGGCCTTGATGTTGTCCTCCACCTGGCGGCGTACGGCCTTCAGCTCGGCGCTGTCTGGGATCTCACCGAGCTCCAACAGGAGCTGATCGGGGTTGTCCTTGGTGCGGCTGCGGGTGCTGGTGATGCGCTTGCGCTGCTCTTCCAGCACCCGCACAAACCGCGTCGCTTCCTCCTCTGCCCGTTTCGCCAGCCGCTGGGCGGCGTCCTGGCGGCGCTCCTCCACCTGGGCATCAAGGGCCTCGCGCAGCTGGGCCACATCCGCCGCCAGGTGCTGCTGCAAGGTGCTCGCCGCGGCCGCGGGAGCCTCCAGCTTCTGCTGCAGGGCCGCTTCCAGATCCCCCAGCGCCCGCTTGCTCTTCTCCTCGCTGAGCTTGCGCAGTCGCCTGCTGGGATCCGCCGGATCCCACTCCGCCACCACGGCGATCAGCTCATCGTGCAGGCGGGCAGCACCGTGGCCGTAGAGGCTCAGCCGCGCCAGCACGATCAGCTTGGCGGTGTCGTCGCTGGTGCCCAGCACCGCGGCGCGGCTGAGGGAATCGCTCTGGAAACCGCGCATCAGGAAGCGGTTGAGCAGCCGCGTCACCAGCGGGTGCTCCAGGTGCAGGTGCACCCGATCGGCATTCACCTCCTGCGGGTCGCGGAACACCACCGGCTGCAGCGCCGTCTCCTGGCGCCACTGCCAGAGCTTCTGGCCCGGCTGACGCGGCGGCCGCAGGGCATCGAGCACATCGCCCCACACCGCATCGCCGCCGGGGAGGTCGTCTGCCGCGGGGAACTCCCAGATCGCCCGATCCGGATCCTGGGCGGCCTGCTGCGGATCACGGGGCCGCAGCCCGAGGCCATGGTTGCCGTGGCGCTCACCGGTGAGCTGCAGGCTGGTGTTGAGGGCCGCGCGGAACTGGGCGCTGCTGAAGTGCAGCCATTTGCGGGAGCGGTCCAGGTAGCGCTCCAGGGTGCCCACCTGCTTTTCCAGCGCCTCCTTGCGCTCGCGGCTGCCTTCGAGCTCCTCATCCACCAGGGCCCGGGTGCGACGGAAGGCCTCCTCTTCTTCAAGGCCCTCGATCTCGGCAATCGTGGCGGCCAGGGCGGTGGGGTTGATGCCCCTGGCCAGCAGGTCGTTGAGCTTGCGGATCACCACCGGCGGCAGGCAGCCCAGTTCCCTGCGGAACTGGTCGCTCTTGCGCACCACGGTGTCGAGCACGCTGTCTTCCGGCCGTTGGGGCAGCACGAAGTAGTGGCAGTACACCTGGGCTGCGCGCTGCAGGGTGCGGTCGATGCGGCCGTTGCGCTGTTCCATCCGGCCGGGGTTCCAGGGCACATCGAAGTGCACCAGCCGCTTGCAGTGGTTCTGCAGGTTCACGCCCTCCCGCGCCGCATCGGTGGCGATCAGGATCCGCAGTGGGTCCTCGGCCGGGGGACTGTTGAAGCTGCGCTTGATCGCCTCGCGCCGTTCATCGCGGATGCCGCCGTGAAAGGTGGCGATGCGCGCCTCGGCCTGGTCGCTGCCGGCGATCAGCTCCCGCACGCGCCGCTCCAACCAGTCCTTGGTGTCGGCGTACTCGGTGAAGATCAGCAGCCGCTCGCCGGTCCACTGCGCACCGTCCTGGCCCAGGCGGGGGCAGAGGTGCTCGCGGATCAGGGCTTCCAGCCGCTTGATCCGCGCATCGGAGCGGTAGCGGGCCGCTTCGGCGATCTCCCGCATCGTGCCCAGCAGCTGCCACTCCTCCGCGCTGGCTTCCAGGGCAGAGGCGAGGGCGGCCTCGTGCTGGGCATCGGCCTCATGCAACAGCTCCTCTTCATCGCCGCCGGCGCGCTCGTCGTCGCCGTCGATGGCGTTCTGGAGCAGGTCCAGCGCCTCGAGGCGCACCTGGCGCTGCCGGCCGGCCTTGGCTGCCCGTTTCTCCAGCGTGGCCATGTGCACCAGCAGGGTGCGGTGGAAGGCGGCGATGCAGCTCAACAGCCGCTTCTGCAGGTTGGAGATCACCAGGTTTTCGGCGGCCCGCTCGCGCTTGCCCGCTGCCGCCAGCCGCTGGTTGCGCAGCTCCCGGTAGCGGCTGAGGAGCTCCGCCAGCTGCAGCTCGGGGGTGTCTGCCGGCAGGCCATCGATCACTTCCGGCACCACCATCCGCTCGGGCAGGTCCACCCCGATCTGGCGCAGGTCCTCCTTCAGGCGCCGCACCATCACATCCTCCAGATCCTGTTTCCGCACGGCCACGCCGCGGCAGAAGCGGCTGGGATCGAGGATCTCCAGCAGGGCCGAGAAGCTGTTGCTGTGGCCGTTGTGGGGCGTGGCCGAAAGGAACAGCTTGTGCTCGAAGCGGCCCGCCAGATCGCGGATCGATCGGGTGAGCTTGGAGTCGATCGCGAACTTCGAGCCGCTGGCCGGCGCGGCGTTGTGGGCCTCATCGAGGATCAGCAGCGCCTGCTTGCCCGCATCCCCCAGCCAGTCGCGCAGCGGCCCGGCATAGGCCTCATCGCGCACCAGCGCCTGGCTGAGAATGAAGCGGGTGTGGGTGGCCCAGGGGTTGATGCCCCAGCCCCGCTGCCGCCGCATCTCGGAGATGTACTGGCGGTCCATCACCGCAAAGCCCAACCCGAAGCGGCTCTCCATCTCCCCTTTCCACTGCAGCACCACCGACGGCGGCGCCACCACCACCACCCGGTGCACCTTCTGGCGCAGCAAGAGCTCGCGCAGGATCAGGCCCGCCTCGATCGTCTTGCCCAGGCCCACGTCGTCGGCGATGAACAGGCTCACCCGCGGCATGCGCAGGGCCTTGCGCAGCGGTTCGAGCTGGTAGGGCTTGACGTCGATGCCGGCCCGCAGCGGCGCCTGGAACAGGCCCGGGTCGGTGCTGGTGACACAGTTCCAGCGCAGGGTGTTGAGGTAGCTGCCGAACACCTGCGGGTCGTCGAAGCCCCGCTGGCCCACCGTGTCCCAGGTGGTGGCGCCGAGCACCTGGGCGTCTACCTCCCGTTCCCAGAACACCTCCAGCTTCTGGCCGTTGGCGTCGTCGTCCAGACACGCCATCCGCACCACCGTGTCGCCATCGGGGTGGTCGGCTGACTCCACCTCCTCCACCAGCCAGCGGTGGCTGCGGCAGTGGACGACGGCCCCCTGGCCGAGGGCGGGCTGCCTCTCGAGAAGTGCTGCTGCCATCAGGCCCTCTCCTCCCCCTTCGAGGTGCTGGCCTGGTTGGGCATCGCGGACATGACAGGGCGCCTACCGACAGTTTGGGTGGCCCTGGGAATTCTGGGAACCACACCGGAAGCGGACTGATGCAAACGGGCCGTACCTATGCACGGCGTGCATGGGGTGGTTCCGGGAGGCAGTACACAAGAGGCCGGAACGGCGCTCATGGCTCTCCTGGGGCCTGGTTGTTGCTGGCCTGCAGGCCCGGATGGGAGCGCAGCTGCTCCAGGGTGTGGCTCAGCACCGGCTGTTGGCGCCAGCCTGCCGGCAGCAGCAGCCACAGCGGCACGCTGAGGGGCCGCGGCAGGGGCAGCTGCCGCCAACGCGGCTCGTTGTCGATGGGCTCCCTGCCGGCGGGTTCCAGGTGGGCATGGTCGAGGCCGGCGATCGGCATCGCCAGCGAGCCCTGCTCGAGCCGTCTTCGCCACTCGGCAGCGCCGCGGCCGTCGGGATTGCCACTCCTGAGCGTGAGGCCCTGGTTCTGCAGGGCCCGTTGCAGACCGCCGGCCACCCCGCGGTTGGGCACCAGCACCGCGGGCAGCTGGCCACCGGGAGGCAGCGGCACCGCAGGGGAGATCGCCAGCGCCAACGGCAATTGGCCTACTGGGTGGAACTCCAGTTCTGCGTTGGCTTGGTGGTGCTCGCCCTGGAGCTCCAGCCCGGAAATCAGAGCCCCATCCAGCACGCCCTGGCTCACCAGCTCCAGCCAGCTGCGCAGCGCCCGAAACCGCGGTGGTACCGGCAGCAACCAGTTGCAGCCTTCCAGCAGCGGTTGCAGGATCAGGTCGGTGCCGATTCGCGCCACACCGGCCCCGAAGCGGTGGGCGCGGCAGCCGTGTCGCAACAGCTGCATCACCCCGGAGCTGCCAAAGCGGCAGCCCACGGGCCGACGCCGATTCGCCACCAGGGCGAAGTCGCGGGCCAGGGCGCGGTAGCGGCGGCTCACGGTGGGTTGGCTGAGCTCCACCAGGCGGCTGGCCTCGATGGTGGTGCCGCTCAGCTCCAGCAGATCCAGCAGCCGGATGTCCTGCAGCAGGGTTGGCGTGCGGTAGTGATGGGCCGGGCGGGGCACCGGTTCGATGGTGAGGGTCATCGGGGATCTCCAGGGCGCTGCTGGAAGCCTCAGCGTCACGAAGCCAAAACCAGCTGCTTCTCCTGCGAAAGAGCAAGAGGATCTGGCGCAGTCCAGTGCCGGCCATGCGTCTGCTGTGCTGTTTCGCAGGAGCGCCTTGAAACGGCGCCCCAGGCCGGTCAGGCTGCGGCGGTGACCACTCCCCTGCGCTGCCATCTGCTGATCGGCCCGCCGGCCAGCGGCAAGACCACCCTGGCCGGCGTTCTGGCTGAACTCACGGGTGCCGTGGTGCTCTCCACCGACCTCCTGCGCCGCGAGCTGTTCGGTGATGCGGCGGTGCAGGGGCCCTGGCGCGACATCGAGGCCCTGCTCCACCAGCGCATCCGTGAGGCGGTGGCGGCCGGCACCCCGGTGATCGTGGATGCCACCCACGCCCGTCGGCCCTGGCGGCTGGCCATCACCCAGGCGCTGGCGCTGCCGGCGCCGGTGGAGTGGATCGGCTGGTGGCACTACACCTCCCTGTCCACCTGCCTGCAGTGGAACCAGACCCGCGCGCGCCTGGTGCCCGAGCCGGTGATCCGCGAGATGGCCGCCGCCCTGGCCGATCCGGTGTTCGGCCCGTCGCGCGCCGAAGGCTTCGCGGCGGTGGTGGCGGTGGTGCCCACCCACCAGCGCGAGCTGCAACCGCTGCTGCGTGATGAACTGGCTCGCCTCGATCACCGCATCCGCTCAGCCCGCAACCGCGAAAACCGCTTTGCCCTCCACGGCTACTCGCGGCTGCTCGATCTGGAGCGGCTGCTGCACCTGCTGCTGCTCCTGAGCACCTACCCGGAGCTCTCGGCCGACGACCCCGCCACCCGGGCCGAGCTGGAGGCGATCGTGTCGCCTTTGCCGGAGGGCGACCTGGCGGATCAGGCGGCGGCCTATCTGCGCCGGCTGCATGGCGAGTGCTACGGCGATGCGGCCGCCATACGCACCGATCTGGCCTGGCTGGAGTCCAATGGGTTCTGCAGCAGCGATCCCACCCTCGCGCCGATCCAGCTTCCCCCTGCATGCCCTCCCGCCCAGGCCGGTCAGTCGCTGGGCGGGGTGCATGGCGGTGTCCCGCCCCTGGGTGATGCGCCGGTGTTTCAGCGGGTGTTCACCCTGCTGCGGCACCTGCTGCAGCAACCCTTCGATCGAGCGGCTGGCACGGCCTTGCCCGAGCACCTGATCGCTCAGATCGAGGCCATCCCCGGCGCCTACCTCCCCGGGGAGGCGGCCACCCTGCGCAAGGACATCGAGAAGCTCCTCACCCCCTACGGGTTCCGGCGCCGCAATGACAACGTGCGCCACGGCTATGCCCTGGGCACCGCCCTGCTCTCGGCGCACCGGCTCAGGGAGGTGCACGCCGTGGTGCGCGAGGCGGCCGGCCGGCTGGCCGATCCCACGGCTCAGGATCTGCTGGCCGAACTGGAGCAACGGCTCCAGTGGGGAGGCATCGCCTTGGATGGATCGCCGCCGGTGCGGGCTTTCGCCAACCGCTCGATCGTGAGCAGCGCTCTGGTGCGGCCGGATTCCCTGGCGGCTGCACGCCAGGCGGAAACGCTGGAAACGGCGATCGTGGAGCGGCGGCGCATCGAACTGGAGCGCTTTGCATCGGTGGGCTCCTTCGCCGACAGCCCCAGCGGTTCGTTCCGCGTCTGGCCGTTGCAACTGCTCTTCCACAACATCGGCTGGTACCTCGTGTACGAGGAGGACAACGTGGGCCGCGAGGAGGGGCTGATTCGCAGCGAGCGGATCGATCGCCTCGCCCTGCGCCGCAGCGAAGGGGGCTATCGCCGCAGTGATGGGGCCCACTGGGCGGCGCTCAAGCGGCTGGAGATCCTGCTGCACCACAGCGGCGGCATCTACTTCGGCGACAACCTCGACGCCCAGCTGCGGCTGTGCAGCACCACCGCCAGGGTGAGCGCCAGGGAGCTGGTGACCCTGCGCTTCTGCTGCCAGAGCTGGAGCTTCGCGTTCATCCGCGAGGGCCTGCAGCGCTTCCCGATCCAGCAGACCCGTTTCTCCAGGCCGTTGCCCGGCGACAGCTGGTGGCACCACCCCAAGGCCCCCCATGGGCTCGAGCCCGGCTCAGCCGCCGACAGCCATCCCTATCCAGTGGAGCTGGATCTGCCCACCTGGACCGTGGCGCGGGATGTGGACCTGCGCAACTGGCTGTTCGGGTTCGGGGCCGGGATCCGCATCGAAGCGCCGGTGGCGCTGCGCGACGAGCACCAGCAGAAGCTGCAGGCTGCGCTGGCGGTGTATCAACCGGCCTGACGCTGGAGCACGTTCAGTCGATGGCACCGAGACGGGCCTTCTCCGCCGGCACCATCTGCGGGTAGCGCTCTGCCCAGATCTGGACGTTGGGATTGGCCTCCAGGTAGGTGCTCCAGCTGCAGCCGTAGGCCTTGAGCACCCGGGCACAGTCGAGGGAGGCAATCCGTTGGCGTTCGGCGGCCTCCTGCTTGAGTCCATCGATGCGGGCCTGCAGGTCGTTGTTGAGCTCCCCCATCGACAGCCGCGTCATACCCATCAGTTCCATCATGAACTGGTTGGCAGGAGTGTTGTTTTTGAACACCACTGACGTGGCCTGGACATTGCCGTCGTCATCGACGTAGTTGATGTTGAACTGATAGTCGTGGGTCTTGGCGCCAAAGCCGATCAGGCCCGGCAGGCCGAACAGCAGGGTGGTGGCCACACCCATGCCCACATCGGTCTTGGTGCCAGAGCCACCCTGGGACCAGGAGAGAATCTGATCGTCTTCGATGGTGAGGCCCGGCATCGAGAGCTGGCCATTGGCCAGGGTGACCGTGCAGCCACCACCACCGGAGCAGAGGGCCTGATACACACCAGCCCGAACAGGGAGCACCGGCAGAGTGATGGCGATCGCTGCAGAAGCTGCGATCAGGTGGGGCAACAAGGGACGCATGGGGATCTGACAAAAGCCAGACCCTATGGGCCAGATGATCGGACATGGCACCCGTTGCCCCTGCCGGTGCAAGCTCTAGTCAGCAGCAGACTAGAGCTTCATCAGCTGTGATGATGCGTGGTCAAATCAGTGCTGATGGAGAGAGTGCTGGCTCTCCAGCCTCAACAGCCTCTGGGCATGCAGATCCGTGTCAGGGCTCCAGGCAGGCGCGCTGGTGCTGATCGGGGGAGTGTCCAGACGAACTGGAGGGGTGTCCTGTTGGACAACAGGCTTCTTTGACGTGTCCAGTGTTGCCACAATCAGCAGAGCCACAACCAGCTCGGCCAGAAAAACAAGATCAATCATTGGATGAGGGCCCAACGGGGCCTTGGTTCAGGTCTGTCCCAAGCATCAGCGCCTAACCGTTGGCTGTGATCAGATCTCCTGCGAAAGACCACAACTGGCTGGCTGCGGCACAGTCCAAGCATCAACGGCCGCAAGGCGCGCATGCCTTGAAGGGGGCTGCACTCAGTGTGGGGACTGACAGCCTGGCTGGCAGCCCTGCTCCCTCGCAGTCGGCTGAATCGTCACGATCTCCGGATGCTGAGTGTGAAGATTCCTTCTCCTGTCGCCACCTCTCTGGGCAGCAAGTAAACCGTCGTTTCTGGCCTGCTCCAGCGATCTATTCGCACGGTGCATAACAACGCAGATCATCGCTGCTGCAGGTTGAGGACCCCATGGGCAGGATTGGAACAGCCGTGACCGTCGTGTGGTCTTCCTGCCTTCGACAACTGACTTCCCTGCGGATCCCACCAGACTCAGCCGCGAGGATCTCGACAGCACCTACCTGGAGCTGCGCAGCTGCTACAGCAGTTCGATCCGCAGCCGCAGCCAGCCCCGCAGCCTGGCCGGCAAGGCCCGCGAGGAAGCCGCCACCCTCAAGCAGCGGTTGCTGGATCTCGCCAGGCGTGAGGCCTCGGTCCGCAAGGACGTCTACGAGATGCTCGAGATCGTCACGGCCCTGGCCGGCGACATCGAGGATGCCGGTGATGACCTGGTCAACGAGTTCGGCCGCTACCAGCTCGGTCGCAAGAGCTTCCAGGGCGGCTCCTACCTGGGGGGCCTCATCCAGGCCGTGATCCGCTTCATCGGCCGCTGGACGCGCACCAAGGACCGGGTGACGGAGCTGGACCAGAAGCGTCAGGCCTTCCTCGACAAGGCCAAGGATCTGCCGCCCCTCAGCGTCGGTGGCAACGGCCACCAGGGTCCGGTGAATCAGGTGGATCCAGAGATGCCGACCATCAAGCTCAACAGCGAGCACTCGATGGCCGCCAAGGTCGAGGAGGCGGAGGCGAATGGGCCAGATCGCTGACACCTTGAAGGCCACCCTGCGGGAGCTGGCCCAGTCCGATGGCCGCCTCTACCGGGGCCTGGAGCAGGAACTGCGCGAGACCAGCCCGGCCAGCAACCCGCCGTCTGTGCTCCTGGAAGGTGACGCCCCAGCCAGCCGGCAAGAGCTGAAAGCCCAGAACAAGGACCTCTTGCTCAGTCTCTGCAAACAGCGGGCCATCCCTCGGCTGAGCGGCAAGAACAAAGACCAGCTCATCGAGCTCCTGTTCAGCCACCCCGATGGACCGCCTCTGCGCAGCGCCCTGCCTGCCAAGGCCACCAAGAGCAGCAAGGGAAGGGCGGCCACCGCTCAGACCGCTGCCAAGGCTGGTGCCGCTGAGCTGCAGGACCTGGAGCAGCGCCTCGATCGGCTGGAGCAGCTGGTGGTGCTGATCGCCCAGCAGGTGGGGGTGCCTGCGGAGGCGATCGCCCAGCTGGCGACCGCACCATCAGCCCTTCCGCCAACCTGAATCACCTCTGCGCTGGCCCCGGGCCATGGCGGTGAACCGGGAGACCCTCGAGAAGCTCGGCCTTTTCCTGCTGCGGGGCCTGGCTGGTGTTTCTGCCGGTGGAGCGGCGGCTGCCGCCGCTCAGTCCGGAGCCCGAGGACTGATCCGCAACTCGGGATAGCCGGTGTCTGGATCCAGCTCGCGGCTGAACCGCCACTCCGGCAGCAGGCCCACCACCAGCTCGGCTGTGGTGCGCACCAGCGAGCCCGCGCAGAGGTGGCCGCCGATCACCTTTCCGGTGCTGTCCGCCACGGCGATGTGCAGATGGGCGCCATCCGGCGAGAGGGTGCCGGCCAGGCTGAGGATCTCCAGATCGCCGGTCAGGGTGGTGCTCTGCTGCCGGCCGGCCAGCCGCAGCCGGGCCACCGAGAGGCTGCCGACGCCGCTGATCAGGCAGCCAGCCTGCTCGCGCTGCCGGGCCATCCAGTCCTCGAGCGCCAGGCGCAGGTCATCGCCGGGTCTGAGTCGCAGGGGCACCATCTTCATGGGGCGGGACCCTCAACCAGGGACTGGATCATCACCAACGCATCGACGTAGCCCAACCGCTTGTGGAGGAACGCTCCCGGCAGGGTGCCGACGATCCGAAATCCGTTCTGCTGCCAGCAGCGCAGGCCGGCGGTGTTGGTGCTCACCACCAGGTTGAACTCCCTCCCCCGGAAGCCCAGCCGCCGGGCAGCCTCCAGGGAGTGCTGGCAGAGGCGGCTGCCGAT
>JAWOBH010000276.1:0-17225 GCA_046498125.1 Prochlorococcaceae cyanobacterium
GTGCCGCCCCAGGCCAGGGCAAAGCCCAGGGGGCTGCGGATCAGGTCGTTCACCAGCACCAGGCGGCGGGCCCGCCGTGCCATCAGGGCCAGCAGACGCTCGGCCTCGTCGCCGTCGAGGTGGTGCAGAAACAGCGAGCACAGCACCACGTCGTAGCCCTCGGGGCTGGCGGCCTCAGGGCCCTGTGGCCAGGGATCGGCCAGGGCATCGGCCTGGAAGAAGCGCAGGGGCGCGCCGCGACGGCGGGCATTGGCGCCGGCGATGGCCACTGCCTCTGGGTTGAGATCGCAGCCCTCCACGATCAGCTCGATGCCCCGGCGCCGGGCCATCAGGGCCAGATCGATGGCGGTGTCGCCGCCGCCGCAGGCCAGATCCAGCACCCGCAGCGGCTGGCCGGACTGCCCGGCGGCCAGCTCCCGGATCGGGGCGAACAGGCTGGCGGAGCAGCGGCTGATGGCGTTGATGCGGCGCAGCCCCGCCAGGGCCCGCTGGTGCTCGGCGGGGTCGAGCCCGGGTTGATCCATCAGCTCCGGCAGGCGCTGCCGCCGGGCCAGGGGAAGCGGCATGGCGCTCAGTCGGTGGACAGGCGCGCCCATGGTGGCGGCCTCAGGCGTCTGCTGGGTGCTGCGCCTCCTCCAGCTCATCTCCCCGCTCAGCCGTGAAGCCGCCTTCCAGTGGCTCGGCGCTGATGCCCTCCACCTCCCGCAGGTAGCGGGCCAGGCCGTCGCTGTTGCCGTGGGTCACATACACCTGGCGGGCGCTGCTGTCGCGTGCGCTCTGCAGCAGGCCGGGCCAGTCGGCGTGGTCGCTCATCACGAAGCCACGCTCGGTGCCGCGCCGGCGGCGGGCGCCGCGCACGGCCATCCAGCCGCTCACGAAGGCCGTCTGGGGCAGCTTGAAGCGCTTCATCCACACCGAGCGGTGGGCCGAGGGCGGGGCGATCAGCAGCCGCCCCGCCAGAGATTCCGTTCGTGGCAGCTCGCTCACGGGCCGGGTGGGCGGCATCGCCACCCCCGCCTGCCGGTAGGCGGGCATCAGCGCCTCCACGGCCCCGTGCAGCAGGATCTCTTCTCCCACGCCGATGGCCGCCAGTTCGGCCAGCAGCCGCTGGGCCTTGCCGAAGGCATAGGCAAACAGGATCGAGGGCCGCTCCGGTGCCGCCCGCCACCAGTGCAGGATCTGCCGGGCCACCGCCGCGCCGCTCTGCCAGCGGTAGATGGGCAGGCCGAAGGTGGCCTCGGTGATGAACACATCGGCAGCCACCGGCTCGAACGGGGCGCAGCTGGGATCGGCGCAGCGCTTGTAGTCGCCGCTCACCAGCCAGCTCTCGCCACCGGCCTCCAGGCGGATCTGGGCGCTGCCGAGCACGTGGCCGGCGGAATGGAACGACACCCGGGCGTCGCCGATGCGGTGCACGGTGCCGTACTCCACGGGCAGGAGGTGGATCGTGGCCCCCAGCCGCCGGCGCAGGATCGGCTCGGCGGCGCCGATCGCCCAGTATTCGCCGCAGCCGGGCCGGGCATGGTCGGCGTGGGCGTGGGTGATCAGGGCCCGAGGCACCGGCCGCCAGGGATCGATCCAGGCCCCCGCGGCAGGGCAGAACAGGCCCTCGGCGGTGAGGCGCAGCAGGCCGTCGGCGGGCAGGGCCATGGCTGGGGTGGCAGTGCGGTGTGGCGTGGCGGCGTCATCCTGGCCACAGCCCGCGGGTGACATCCGGCGTTGACAGCCCCGGCTGACCTGCCTAGGCAAAGGGTGGGAGCGCTGGGCCCCGTTTCCCCCCGCGCCGGGAACCATGACGCTCGAGAGCTTCCGCGACGAGCTGGCGGCCACCGCCTGCACCATTGCCGGGCAGGGCAAGGGCCTTCTGGCCGCCGACGAATCCAACGCCACCATCGGCAAGCGTTTCGCGGCCATCGGTGTGGAGAACACCGAGGAGACCCGCCGTGCCTACCGCAGCCTGCTGGCCAGCACCCCGGACCTCGATGAGGCCATCAGCGGCGTGATCCTCTACGAGGAGACCCTGTTTCAGGACAGCGTCGATGCCGACGGTCAGCACGGCCCGCCGATCATCCAGCTGTTCCAGGACCAGGGCATCGTGCCCGGCATCAAGGTGGACCAGGGGGTGGAACCCCTGGCCGGCGGCCTGCCGGGCGAGAGCTGGTGCACCGGCCTCAAGGGGCTGCAGGAACGGGCCGCCCGTTACCACGCCCGCGGCGCCCGTTTCGCCAAGTGGCGCGCCGTGCTGAAGATCTCGCCGGAGGGCTCGCCCTCGGAGCTGTGCGTGCGGGAGAACGCCTGGGGGCTGGCCCGCTATGCCCGCACGGTGCAGGAGGAGGGGCTGGTGCCGATCGTGGAGCCCGAAATCCTCATAGACGGCGACCACGACATCGAGACCACCGCCGCGGTCCAGGAATGGGTCCTGCGCACGGTGTACGAGGCCCTCAGCCAGAACGGGGTGTTTCTCGAGGGCAGCCTGCTCAAACCCTCCATGACCCTGCCTGGCAAGGAGTGCACCACTGCGCCCAGCCCCGATCAGGTGGCCGAATTCACCCTGCGCACCCTGGAGCGCACGGTGCCGGTGAGTGTGCCGGCGATCCTGTTCCTCTCCGGCGGCCTCAGTGAGGAGGAGGCCAGCGTGTATCTGAACGGCATCAACCGGGCGATCTCCCCCGCCCCCTGGCATCTGGGCTTCTCCTACGGCCGCGCCCTGCAGCAGTCGTGCCTGAAGCACTGGGCCGGCCACGACCTGCACGCCGGCCAGCAGGCGCTGCTGGCGCGGGCGCGGGCCAACGGCCAGGCCGCCCAGGGGTTCTACGTGGCCGGATCGGAACCCTCCGACGGCGCGCCGCTGTATGAGGCCAACTACAGCTACTGAGTGCCGGTCAGTGCTGGCGCCTGTTCAGTGCTGTCGCGCGACGCTTACACCACGAGCGCCGCTTGGCGATGCTGGCGCTGGCGAACACCGCGTGGCGAACGCCGCCTTGCGAAGGCCGTGTCGGGCTTGTGCGGAACGATCGGGGCCCAGTCGCCCGTCAGGCGCGGGTTCACCCCACCGTGCTGGTGGGTGAGCCCGGCGGCGCATCCCAGGCGGGAAGACCAAGGGCGGTGCAGGCCCAGGCGACAAGGCCGGCGATGACCTTCATGGGTGTCTCCCCTGGCGTTCTGGAAGGCGCAACACCCGTTCCCTGCTGGATCAGAGAGCGCTGAGCCCCAGCACCAGCTCGATGACCGTGAACCCCGCCAGACCCGCCAGGGCGAGCAGGGCCGGCAGACCGTAAAGACCCATGGCCAACGAACCATCTGAACGATTCCTAAAGGAAATCTAAAGACCTTTCCGCAGTGGGGGCTACCACCGCCGGCATCGCATGACTTCGTCACAGAGCCCCGGGCGCCGGTGCTGGGGTTCTCAGGGGCGGGGGGCTTGTTCGGCTGTGTCCGTTCCGCCGCCGTCGCGGGGCTCCTGCCGGTCCTTGCAGGTGGAACACAGCACCTGCCCCTTCTGCTGCCGGTAGAGGCGCACGGAGCGCTCGATCTGGACACCGCAGCCGCAGCAGGGAAACAGGGGACTCATGGCCGGTGTGCTGCGTGGATGGCGGAGGCCTAGCGGCTCATCGCCAGCATTGTCTCGATCGGCGCCAGGGCCCTCAGCCGCAGCTCCTCGTCCAGTTCGATGCGGGGCTCGTTGGTGACCAGGCAGTGCCAGAGCTTCTCCAGGGTGTTGAGGCGCATGTAGGGGCAGGCGTTGCAACTGCAGCCGTCAGCGCCCGGCACCGCATAGAAGGGCTTGTGGGGCACCCGCTGGCGCATCTGGTGCAGGATGCCCGGCTCGGTGAGCACGATGAAGCCGTCGGCGTCGCTCTCCTCGGCGCGGTGAAGCAGCTTGCTGGTGGAGCCGATGAAGTCGGCCAGATCGAGCAGGTGCTGCTGGCATTCCGGGTGGGCCAGCACCTCGGCACCGGGATGGTCGAGCTGGAGCTGCAGCAGAGCCTGCTCGCTGAAGGTTTCGTGCACCTGGCAGCTGCCGGGCCACAGGGTGAGCTCGCGGCCGCTCTGGCGCTGCACCCAGCGGCCCAGGTTCTGGTCGGGGGCGAACAGGATCGGCCGGTCGGCCGGCAGCTGCCGCACCAGATCTACGGCGTTGCTGCTGGTGCAGATCAGGTCGCTCTGGGCCTTCACCGCCGCCGAACAGTTGATGTAGCTCACCACCAGGTGGTCGGGATGGGCGGCCCGGAAGGCGGCGAAGGCGTCAGGGGGGCAGGCGTCGGCCAGGGAGCAACCGGCCTCCAGATCGGGCAGCAGCACGGTTTTTCCCGGGCTGAGGATCTTGGCCGTCTCGGCCATGAAGTGCACGCCGCAGAACACGATCACCTCGGCCTCGGTGGCGGCGGCCTTGCGCGACAGCTCGAGCGAGTCGCCGATGAAGTCGGCGATGTCCTGGATGGCGTCGTCCTGGTAGTAGTGGGCCAGGATCACGGCGTTGCGCCGGCGGCGCAGGGCATCGATCGCCCCCGGCAGCTCGGCTGCACTCGGGCACACGGGACCCTTGGATCCGCCCGCGGGGGAACCGGGGTCCGCGGACGCGGCCAGCCCAGCAGCGTTGTTGTGGGTGGCGGCAAACACCAACCGGGCACCTCGGCGTGCAGGATGGGCCAAGCCTAGGCAGAGGTGGATGCCGGTCCTGCGCCTGGCTGTGGTGGGGGATCCGCACGGAGCCTGGGACGACAGCGACGCTGCAGTGCTGCAGCGCCTGGCGCCCGACGCCCTGCTGGTGGTGGGTGACCTCAGCGACGGCCAGCAGCGCATCCCCAGCGCCCTGCGCCGCCTGCCCCTGCCGGTGGCCTGCATTCTCGGCAACCATGACGCCGGCAAGGATGCCTCCGGCCGCACCCTGCAACGGCAGATCAAGAGTCTGGGCGAGGTGCACTGCGGCTGGGGGCTGCGCCAGCTGACGCCGCCGGGGCTGGCGGTGGTGGGGGCCCGGCCCGGCACCGCCGGCGGCGGTTTCCACCTTTCCCAGGCCGTGCGGGCGGTGTTCGGTCCCCTCAGCCTGGAGGATTCGGCCCGGAGGATCACGGCGGCAGCTGCGGCGGCCGACCCGACCCTGCCCCTGGTGCTGCTGGCCCACTGCGGCCCGGCCGGGCTGGGCAGCGCCGCCAGGGATCCCTGCGGCCGCGACTGGAAACAGCCCGCCTGCGACTGGGGCGATCAGGACCTGGCCCTGGCGGTGCGCCGGATTCAGGCCCTGCGGCCTCTGCCGCTGGTTGTGTTCGGCCACATGCACCACCAGCTCCGCCGCGGACAGGGTCAGCGCCGCAGCCTGGTGGTGGACCGCGCCGGCACGCTCTATCTCAACGCCGCCAGTGTGCCCCGGCACGGGCATGACCTGGCCGGCCGGGCGCTGCGCCACTTCAGCTGGGTGGAGCTGGAGGTGAGCGACCCCTGGCGGGCCCGGGTGCTGCTGGCCAGCCAGCGCTGGTATGGCCTCGATGGCCAGCTGCTCTATGAGGAGCGGCTGCACCAGGCGGCGCTGGCGGGGGCGCTGCCGTGCTGATCGTCGCCTGCATCAGCAGCCACGGCTTCGGCCATGGCTCCCGCAGCGCTTCGGTGCTCACGGCCCTGCACCGGCTGCGCCCCCACTGGCGCCTGGTGCTCTCCACCGCCCTTCCGTCCCGCTTTCTGGCCACCGCCTTCGGGCCCGTGCCCTACCAGCACCGGCCCTGCCAGTGGGATGTGGGGGTGCTGCAGGCCGACGCCCTGGGCTCCGATCCGCAGGCCACCCTGCTGGCCCTTGAGGCTCTGGAGAGGCGGCTGCCCGCCCAACTGGAGCGGGAGCTGGCCTGGCTGCGCTCCCAGGGCGAGCCGGTGCTGGTGCTCGGCGATGTGCCGCCGGCCGCGGCCCTGCTGGCTGCCGGCCTGGAGGCGCCCCTGATCTGGCTGGCCAGCTTCGGCTGGGATGCCATCTATGGCCCCCTGGGCGCTGCCTTCACCCCCTGGGTGGAGCGCAGCCGCGCGCTCTATCGCCGCGGTCAGCTGCTGCTGCACTGTCCCCTCTCCATGCCCATGCCCTGGGGGCTGCCGGAGGTGGCCATCGGGCTCACGGCCGGTGAGCCCCGCCTCGATGGCTCCGCCCTGGCCCGGGAGCTTGAGCTGCATCCCGAGCGCGACCGCAACGTGCTGATCAGTTTCGGCGGGCTGGGGCTGGCGCTGGATCCCGCGCTGCTGGCCCGCTGGCCCGCGCACTGCTTCCTGGGCCACGACGCCGCCCTGGCCGGGGCGGCCAACGGCCGGGTGCTGCCGGCCTCGGTGCGTCCCCTGGAGCTGATGGGCCACTGCGGCCGGCTGATCACCAAACCCGGCTACAGCAGCTTCTGCGAGGCGATGCGCTACGGCGTGGGCATTCACCTGGTGCACCGCCGGGGCTTTGCCGAGGCGCCGGTGCTGGAGCGGGATCTGCAGCGCCATGGCCGGCACCGGCTGCTCAGCCAGGCCCAGCTGCGCGCCGGCGACTGGGAGCTCGACCAGCCCCTGCTGGAACCCCGTGAGGGCCCGCTGCCGGCCGACGGCGCCCGTCAGGCGGCTGAAGCGATCGCCGCCTGGGGACCACAGATCCTGGGCGGGCGCCATGGGTGATCAGCAGATTCGATCAGTCACCAGCTCGTGATCGGTGTTTCTGTTGTACTAACCGCCAACTTTCCTGTGGTGTCAGTGAGTTCAACCGTCAGGCGTCATTGTTGATACGAGTGGACGCTTGTGTGATTGGCACATATGCAATCACTGTGGGCGCCGCAGGTAGCCAAATTGCGGCACAACTTTTTTGTTGTGACTTTTGGTTCACTTCCTCGCCAAAGCAACAGCAATCCTTGGTATGGCCGCCTCGGCGCCTGCCCTGCCGCTGCTCATGGCCCCTGTCGCCATGGCAGCCCAGCCCGGAGCGGCGAGCTACCAGCTGCCCAACTCCCTGCAGGTGGATGAGCTCGCCGATGGCCGCCTCGCCAGCGCCGCCGGAGCCCCGGGCATCCAGGTGTCCCTGTCCGCGCCGCTGCCAGCGGCGGCGCCGCGGATCTACGCCATCACCCCGGAGCGCCGGGCCCTGCTCAACACCATCCGCTACGCGGAGGGAACCTGGGCCAACGGTGAGGACCGGGGCTACTGGATCATGTTCGGCGGCGGCCTGATGCCCTCCCTCGACCGCCATCCCGACCGGGTGGTGCGCTCCGCCCGCTACGCCAGTGCCGCGGCCGGCGCCTACCAGTTCATGCCGCCCACCTGGGCCATGGTCACCCGCTCCCTGGGCCTGCGCACCCACGGACCCCAGGCCTTCGGCCCCAACGTGCAGGACCAGGCGGCCATCTACCTGATCCAGCGTCGCGGCGCCCTGGCCCTGGCCGACCGCGGAGAGTTCACCCCCGACCTGGCCAACCGCCTGGCTCCGGAATGGGCTTCCTTCCCCACCCTGGCCGGCCGCAGCTTCTATGGCCAGCCGGTGAAGCGCTACGAGGAACTGCGCCGCTTCTACGTGGCCAACCTTCTCCAGCTGCGCGCCCAGGTGCGCGCCCGTCAGGAGGCGGCTCTGCTGGCCGCAGCAGCAGCCGAGTCCACCAGGGCCGAGCCCGATGAGATCTGCACCCCGTCCGAGTCGCTGCGCTGCCGCCTCGAGGCGCTCGAGAGCGTCGGGCCCCGCCCGCGGGCAGACCGCGGCTGATCAGCCGCGCGGGTTCACCGGTTGACCCCGACTCAGACCTCGTCGCCGCTCACCCTGCTCCGCCCCACCGTGTTCTGGGCCAGCAGATAGGCGGCGAGCACCGCTCCGGCGAAGCCCAGGGCGTTGCGGGCCAGCGGCAGCCAGTCACTGGTGCGGGTGACGATCGGGGCCACGCCGAACACCCCGAACAGGATGATCCACAGGGGTGAGAGCAACAGCACCCAGGTCCACTCCACGCCACGGCCCGGTTTGCGGGGGTAGGCGGCAAAGCCCACGATCAGACCCCCCAGGATCGACGTGACCAGAGTGAGCACCCACTGCTCCTGGGGCAGGCCGGGCACCACCTGGCAGCCGCCGCGCTCGAGGCACAGCTCCACGGCCGCCAGGGCATCGACGATGGCGCCGTCTTCGCCGTGGTCGCGCACGTAGTACTGGTTGCCGAAGCGCGTCTGCAGCTCCACCCAGTAGGTGCGGGGCATCAGGGCGAACAGGGCATCGCCCACGTTGAAGTTGAGCAGGTTGCCGCCGCGGGGATCGGCCACCAGCAGCAGGGAGCGCTCGTCCAGCTGCCAGAAGTCCTTCACTGCCAGGCCGGGGGTGCGCTCGTACTGGGTGAGCACCCGCAGTTTCCAGCCGCTGCTGGCCTCCACCTCACTGAGCTCCTCCTCCAGGGCTGTGCGCTGGCTGTCGGTGAAGGCCCGGGCCAGATCGATCACCGGGGTGGGGTGATCGGGCAGCAGCTCGGGGTTGTCGGCGGCCTGGGCCGGTCCGGCCCAGCCGCCCAGGGCCAGCAGCAGCACCAGGCCGGCCGCTGCCAGCCGACTGGCCAGCCGACGCGCCAGCAGGGTTGCCTGCTGACTGGCCAGCTGGGCCATCAGCCTGGTCAGCCCTCCAGCCGCCCTCGCCGCCCTCACCCCAGCCATGCCCCTGCTCCGTCGAAGATGCATTCTCCCTGAGGCGGAGTGTGCGGCGTGAGTGTTCCCGGCTGGCTGCAGCAGCGCCTGGAGGCCGTCGGTGGCACCGTGCCCTTCTCCACCTATATGGACTGGGTGCTGCACGATCCCCTGCACGGGGCCTACGGCAGTGGCCGGCTGCGCATCGGCCCCGCCGGCGACTTCGCCACGGCCCCCTCCCTGGGGCCCGACTTCGCCGCCCTGCTGGCCCCCCAGCTGGCCGACTGGCTGGGGGAGCTGGCGACAGCCGGGCCCGGGCCCCTGGCCGTGGTGGAAACCGGACCCGGCGAGGGCAGCCTGGCGGCGGATCTGGCCGCGGAGCTGGTGGCCGGCTGGCCCGCGCTGGCCCGGCGCTGCGAGCTGGTGCTGGTGGAGCCCAACCCCGGCATGGCCGAGCGTCAGCGCCAGCGCCTGGCGGGCTGTGCCCTGCCCTGCCGCTGGAGCTCCTTCGCCGCTCTGACGGCGACGCCGCTCCGGGGGGTGCTGCTGGCCCATGAGGTGCTCGATGCCCTGCCGGTGGAGCGGATCAGCTGGGATGGCGCGGGCTGGCGCCGCCAGCAGGTGGCGCTCACGGCCGCTCCGGAGTCGTCAGAGCCGGCGTCCTCGCCGCCGGCCGGGGCCGCTCTGGCGCTGAGCTGGGGGGAGCCCCTCACGGCGGAGCTGCGGGCGCTGCTCGAGCCCCTGCAGGCCCGCGGCCTGCTGGGCCCCGACCGGGAGCGCCAACCGGGCTGGTGCAGCGAGCTCCACGCCGCCGTGGGGCCCTGGCTGCAGGAGGCCGCCGGGGCCCTCAGCGCCGGCACCCTGCTGGTGATCGACTACGCCCTGGAGGCTCGCAGCTACTACGCCCCGCAGCGAAGTGCCGGCACCCTGATCGCCTACCGGGCCCAGCGGGCCAGCGGCGATCCCCTGCTGGAGCCCGGGGCCTGCGACCTCACCGCCCACCTCTGCATCGACAGCCTCCAGGAGGCCGCCGCCGCCGCTGGCTGGCAGCCTCTCGGCCACTGCCGCCAGGGCCAGGCCCTGCTCGCCCTGGGCCTGGCGGAACGGCTGCACGGCCTGCAGGGGCTGCAGGCTGGGGCCCTGGCGGAGGCCCTGGGCCGGCGTGAGGCCCTGCTGCGCCTGGTGGATCCCCATGCCCTGGGCGACTTCCGCTGGCTGGCCTTTGCCCGCGGCAGCTGTGGCCAGGGTGGCAGCGGTGGGCCGCCGCTGCCGTCGCCCCGCTTCCTGCGGGAGCCCGACGGGGCCTGACCCAGAGCGGCCGCACCCCGGCTATGGTTCTGCGCCTCAAGACGCCACCGTGCCCGACCCCTTCCGACCGCTTGAGGCCCTGGTGCTGCTCACGGCCCTGGTGGGATTCCAGGGGCTGATCTGGCGCCGCAACCTGTTTCTGCGCGCCCTCGCCCTCGACGTGATGGGCACCGGTTCGGTGGCCCTGTTCGTGCTGGTGGCGGCCCGCAGCGGCCTGCGCACACCGATCCTGGACCGCGGTGAGCTGGTGATGGCCGCGCTGCCCTCGATGGCCTGGGCCGACGCCATCCCCCAGGCCGTGATCCTCACCGCCATCGTCATCGGCCTGTCGATCCAGGCCCTGCTGCTGGTGGTGATCGCGCGCCTCTCCCGCGTTGACCCCCTGCTCGACACCGGCAGCTTCGAGCGGCTGCTGCTGGACTCCACCGCCGCGGCGGCTCCCCAGGGACGCCCTTGATCCCGATGCCGGCGCTGAACCTGCTGATCGCCTGGCTGCTGCTGCCCTTCCTGGCCGCCTTCAGCTCAGCCCTGCTGCCGCGCCTGGGCCGCTCCCTGGCCCTGGTCTGCGCTCTCGGCACGGTGGCCTGGGGGCTCTGGGCGGGGGTTCCGGAGCACCAGCTGGTGTTCGAGCTGATCGGTAGCCTCGGGGTGCAGCTGCAGCTCGATGCCGTGGCGGCCCCGTTCCTGCTCCTCAACGGCCTGGTCGTGCTGGCGGTGCTGGTGGACGGCTGGCGCCAGCCGCCGCCCCCGGGTCCCTTCCTGCTGCTGCTGATGGTGCTGCTGGGCGGCCTCAACTCCGCCTTTCTGGCCACCGATCTGGTGAGCCTCTACGTGGCCCTGGAGGTGGTGAGCATCACCGCCTTTCTGCTGATCCTGCAGCGCCGCGAACCCCGGCAGCTGTGGATCGCCCTGCGCTATCTGGTGGTGGGTGGTGGTGTGATGACCCTGTTTCTGATCGGCGCCGGCCTGGTCTACCTGCACACCGGCAGCTTCCGGCTGCAGCCCTTGCAGGCCCTGCCCAGCGGCGACCCCGCCCTGGCGGTGGCCGTGGCCCTGGTGATGCTGGGCCTGCTCACCAAGGCGGGGGTGTTCCTCAGTGGTCTGTGGCTGCCCCAGACCCATGCCGAGGCCCCCGCCCAGGTGTCGGCGCTGCTCTCGGGGGTGGTGGTGGCGGGTGGCCTCTGTCCGCTGCTGCGGCTGGCCCTGCTGCTTCCCGATCTGCAGCCGGTGTTCACCTGGGTGGGCCTGGCCAGCGTGATTCTGGGGCTGGTGTACGCCCTGAGCGATGGCGACCTCAAGCGCCTGCTGGCCTGGAGCACCCTGTCGCAGGTGGGTTTCGCCCTGCTCAATCCCGCCGCCGGGGGCCTCTACGCCCTCGGCCACGGTCTGGCCAAGGCCACCCTGTTCCTGGCGGCCGGGCAGGTGCCCAGCCGTGATCTGGCCCTCTGGGGCCGGCAGCCGCTGGCCCCGGCCCTGGGGCTGGCCGTGCTGGTGGGGTCCCTGTCGATCGCCGGCGCCCCCCCCCTGCTCGGCTACTACACCAAGACCACCCTGGCCGATCTGCCGATCACCGGTCTGCCAGGCCTGCCGGTGCCGCTCACGATCTGGCTGTTGCCGCTGCTGATGGTGGGCACCGCCGCGGTGTACGCCCGCCTGTGCTGGCTGCGGCTGGACGGCGGCTGGCAGGTGGCGGCGCCCGGGGCAGTGCTGCTCACCGTGGTGCTGCTGCTGGTGGGCGTGCTGGGGCCGCTGCGGCCCGCCGGTCTGGCGACCCTCAGCGCCGCCGGTGCCGGCAAGGCCGTGGCTGTGCTGGCCGCCGGCGCCGGTGTGGAGGCCCTGCGCCGGGCGCTGCGCCGCCTGGCCCCGGGCCTGCGCCTGCCGCTGCCGGATCTGGAGCGGATGGTGGATCTGCTCGGTGCCCTGGGGGTGGTGGGGGTGGGCCTGCAGCTGGCCCTGCTGCGCCTGGAACCGGTGAGCGCCGAACTGGCGGAAAGCACTGAGCTGGTGATGCGGGAGGCGGCATGGCTCGGCTGATCGTGATCAGCCTGCGGCTGCTGATCTGGCTGCTGCTCACCGCTGATCTGGATGTGGCCAACGTGGCCATCGGGGTGGCGGTGGCGCTGGCCCTGCCGCTGCCCCGGCGGCTGCGGCGGCTCTCGCTGCAGGAGCTCGGTCGCGCCTTCGCCGCCAGCCTGGGGGCGCTGCCCCAGGCCTACCGGGAGGCCGCCCAGCTGCTGCTGCACCCCCGGGAGGAGCTGAGCGAAGTGCATGACGAGCCCGTGCTGCTCCCGGGCCATCCCTCCAGCGCGCTGGTGTTCCTGGATGTGTTCCGCATCACCCTCACCCCGCTCACGATCGCCCTCGGCCTCGACCAGGGCGGCCGCAGCTACCGGGTGCACCAGCTGGTGATTCCGGAGAAGCGGCGATGAGCGTGCTGTTGTTCGGCATGGTGCTGGCCCTGCTGCTGCCGATCCTGGTGGTGTGCCGCCGCACGGACGTGTGGCATCGCCTGGCCGCCTTCGCCAGCGTGTCCACCAAGGTGGCGATGGTGATGCTGGTGGTCTCGGTGGTGCGCGACGACTGGATGGTGGGCGTGGTGGGCGTGATCGTGCTCAGCGTCGGCAACGGCGCCGTGATGCTCCTGGCCAACCTGCTGCAGGGGGTGGAGGGATGACGACCGGGATGCTGAGCGACCTGCCGGTGGTTCTGGCGTCAGTGGCCCAGGCCGCCAGCGCCCTGCTGCTGCTGCTCGGGCTGCTGTTCTGGTTCGCCGGCAGCTGGCCCCTGCTGGGCCGCTCCAGCTATCTCACCAAGCTGCACTACCTGGGCATCTCCGACACCCTCGGCTCGGCGCTGATGCTGCTGGGGCTGCTGCTGCGCTTCCAGCGCGAGTGGCCGCTGCTGGTGCTGGCGCTGCTCTCCCTGGTGGTGTGGAACACGATCTTCGGCTATGTGCTGGCGGCCTGCTCCCAGCCCCGCCGGCGCTCCTGAACCGTCCATGACCCTCGGCTCCGACCTGCCCCTGCTGCTGCCGCTCACGGCCCTGCTGCCGCTCACGGCGATCCTGGTGGTGCTGCAGAGAAACCCTTACCAGACCCTGGTGCTGCGCGGCATCCTCGGCGCCGTGGCGGCCCTGATCTATGCCCTGCTCGGAGCGGCCGACGTGGCCCTCACCGAGGCCCTGGTGGGCACCCTGCTCTCCACCACCCTCTACGCCGTGGCCCTGCGCTCCTCGATGGTGCTGCGCCTGGCCTGGCTGCCGGCCAGCGAGCCCCTGCCGCCGCAACTGCGCCAGCAGCTCGAGGCCTGGCTCGATCCGCTCAACCTGCGCCTGGAGCTGGTGCAGCAGGTCGAGGCCGGCGACCTCCATGGCCTGCTGGACTGGCAGCCGGAAACCGGCGTGCTGCGCCTGCGGCTCCACAGCCCCAGCCTGCTGCAGCGCCTCGCTGCCCTGCCCCGCTCGGGCAACTGGGGGAGCCTGGACAACGCGCTGCAGCTGCTCACGGCCGGCGCCGACGGGGCCGCGCCGGACCCCGCGGGGGTGGCTGGATGATCGCCGGAGTGCTGAGGCTGGTCTACGGACCGGCGGCCGTGCTGCTCTGCCTGCTGCCCCTGGGGCTGGCGCTGCCGCCGCTGCCGGAGGTCACCGCCACGGTGGCGGAGCTGCTGGAGGCCGGCCGCGTGCCCAACCTGGTGGCCACGGTGATCCTCTACACCCGCCTCTACGACACGGTGGCGGAGGTGGTGGTGTTCACCCTGGCCTCGATCGGCGTGCGCTGGATCTTCAGCGGTGATCCCCTGCAGAGCCGCATCCGCGCCCTGCGGGATGCGCCCTCGGTGGTGCTCTGCCAGCTGGGAGCCACCGTGTGTGCCCTGGTGGCGGTGGAGCTGGCCCTGCGCGGCCACCTCTCCCCCGGCGGCGGCTTCGCGGCGGGGGTGGCCGGCGGCACCGCCATCGGCCTGCTGCTGATCAGCGGCTCGCTGCGCATGGTGGACCGCTTCTACAACCGCTACCGCGCCGATCTCTGGGAGAAGGGGGCCGTGGTGGTGTTCCTGCTGCTGGCCTTTCTCAGCCTCGAGGGGCTGGGCCCGGCCATGGGCGGTCGCTTCGGCGGGATCGCCAGTGGTGGCTGGATCCCGCTGCTGAATGTGCTCGTGGCCGTGAAGGTCACCCTGGGGTCGTGGGCGATGGTGCAGCTGCTGGTGCGCTACCGGGGGCTGCTCTGATCCACATGTTTCTGATCCACATGTTCAGTTGTAGTCCCAGCGTCCGTAGCACTGTTCAGAGGTAGGAATTCTGAGTAGCAGTGATCCACCGTTCTGGGCGGTGATCACACCGCTTTTGCGGAAATAGGAGAGAGCTTTGGTCACCGTAACCCTGGTCAGCCCGGCAATATCGGCCAGCTGTTGGTGGGTGAGTGCTTTCTCGCCAAAGGTTAGAAGCACGCCCTGGCTGGTCATGCTGCCGAAGCGACTGGCCAGCCAATCGAGCAACTGCAGGAGCCTGATTTCAGCTGGGCGCACCCTGCTGAGCGACAGCAGAACAGTTGCCTGGTGCAGCTGATCTTGGAGAAACTCGCGTTCCGTGGTTACCAATGTCTCTTCTTCTTCCACTGTCACCGGCGAGAGACTGCGCAGTTCCACCCCCGAGAGCCCGATCAGCTCCGGGATCACCAGCTCACCGGGCCCCCAGACGCTCAGCGTCAATGGCTCCCCACCGGCTCCCCAGCGGGCCAGCCAGACGTAACCCTTCTGGATTCGCCAGCTGAAGTTATTGGGAAGCGCCTCGCCGGCACGCAGGCTCAGGCGAAGCCAGCGATGTGAGATGGAGATAGCCATCGTGGAGAGAAGAATAGAATGGCAGCCAGAATTCCTGTGACTAATTGACAAGGAAGCAGCAACCCGCTGTTGAAGGATCAACGGTCGGTTGATGGCGTTTAATGCCTTAATTTAGGCGTTGATTGTGCTTATGTGGCAAGCTGGGGTCTACAGGCTTTCAGATTGGATGCATAAGCAGTATTGATTCGGCTCCAGCCTTTGGTTCTGCGGCTGAAGGCAGCTTCCCCCGATGCTGTTCGGCCGTTCTGGCCGTTCTCATGGTTGTCACCAGCACAAAAAGGCCTGCAGTTCCCCTCAAGCGGAGGGGGACTGCAGGTGATCCAGGGGTGTGCCGCCCACTGGTGCTCGTCAGGACTGGATAATCACCTGGCCTGCGATCAGGGGGTCTGGGGGGCAAGCTCCTGCCGGCCTCCGATCACCAGTCGCAGCAGGATCGGCGCCAGGAAGGTGGTGCCGATCACCATCAGCAGAATCGCGGCCTCAAGGGCGGGCGTGAGGATGCCGGCCTGGGTGCCGAGGCCCAGGAAGATCAGACCCACCTCGCCGCGGGGCATCATCCCCAGTCCCACCACCAGGCGGTTGGTGGGCTCCTTGCTGGTGTAGGTCCAGCCCGCCGCCACCTTGCCGGCCACCGCCACCACCAGCAGGAACACCGCCACGATCAGCCCCTCACGGTTGGAGGGATCGAAGGGGTTGAGCACCGAGAGATCCATGCCGGTGCCGATCAGCACGAAGAACACCGTGGCGAACAGGGCCACCAGGGGTTTCACCGCCGTGTCGATGTCGTGGGTGTGCTTGGAGGCGCTGAGGATCAGGCCGGCGGCGAAGGCCCCCAGCGCGGCCTCCAGACCGATGGCCTGGGCGGCGAAGCAGCTGAGCGTGAGCACCACGAAGCTGGCCACGGCCACATCCCCCGGGGCCTTGAGGCGGTCCACCACCCAGTCGAACGCCGGAGCGGCGGTGCGGCTCAGAAACAGAGCGGCCGCCACGAACACCACGGCGGCGGCGCAGAGCTTGAGCACCGGACCGATGGTGAAGGCACCGCCGCCGGCCAGGCTCACCACCACCGCCAGGATCACGATGCCGAGGATGTCATCGAGCACGGCGGCGCCGATCACGATCTGCCCCTCCTTGCGCTTCAGCCACTGCAGTTCGCCGAACACACTGGCGGTGATGCCGATCGAGGTGGCGGTCATGGCCGCACCGGCGAAGACCGCCGGGATCAGGGGCACATGGAAGAGGTAGTAGAGGCCGGCGGTTCCGAGGGCGAACGGCACCACCACGCCAGTCACGGCAACGGTCGTGGCCTGCAATCCCACGGCCACCAGTTCATCGAGTTCGCTCTCGAGGCCGGTGAGGAAGAGCAGCGCAAACAGCCCGATCTGGGAGACGGCCTCAAGGCTGGGGAAGGTGTCGCGGTAGATCTCAGCGACGGTATCGCCTGGAACATCGGCCAGAGAGCCCACCAGCCCCAGAACGGCTTGACTGAGTTCGGCCTGGGCATCCGGAGGCAGCACCAGGTGGAGGCCGGAGGCGCCGATCAGCACGCCCGCCACCAGTTCACCGAGGATGGTGGGCAGCTGCAGGCGCACCATCAGCTCGGCGATGGTGCGGGCCGCCACGAAGATCACGAGAAAGCGGCCGACCCCGATCAGCGTTTCGGCCACCTCGATCTGGTGACTGCCGATCTCCATCAGCAGTGCGGGTAAGGGGAGCATCAGGTGAACAGTCCTGGCAATGGAGTGGGGTTGTAGTTCCGCCGGAACAGGCTTTGGTGCTTTTCCGTCTTTGGGTGTCCAAGCACTGCTGATCGTTTCGATCAGGGACCGTGATCAGTCTCCGCGCCTTCAGGGGTTGCAGAGGGGGCACTGGCCCGGATCCGCGGCCTCCAGCCCATCCCGGCGGGGCAGCCGCTCGCGGTGGCCGCAGTGCTGGCACCCCCACACCTCCCGGGCGGTGAGTTCGGTGGCTGTGCCGCACCACCGGCAGGGGAGTCCGGGCTCGGTGTCCAGAAGCCCCCAGCCCGGTGCCCGGCAGTCCGGGCAGGGGGTGAGCAGGCGGCGCGTCAGCGCCAGCCCCAGGCGGCGAATCGAGCGCAGGCGCGTGGGATTGAGATGGGCCCGCATGTCGGTCTCCAGCCACACCTCACCTTTGGGCGAGGCCTGGCGGCAGTCCGCCAGCGCCTCCTGCAGCGCCTCGGCACTGGTGAGCCCCTTGAAGAGCGGCTGGCGGGATTCCCCGGCGGGGCAGGCGATCACGGCATGGGCCGGAAACCCAACCTGTCGCAACCAGCTCGAGGGGTCCGCCTCCGGACCCAGCCGCGTGTGGCTGAAGTTGGTGCGCCACTCGACACGCCGCTCCAGCACGCTCAGCCCGCGTTCCAGATCGACGAACAGCAGCAGCTCCTGGCCCACGGCCAGCAGGGGCACGGCGGGGTGAGGACCGAAGCTGGCCTCACTGACCAAGCCAAGGGTCAGGCCACT
>JAWOBH010000272.1:0-17607 GCA_046498125.1 Prochlorococcaceae cyanobacterium
CGCTGGTGCAGACCGATGCTGGGCTCATCGAGCACGTAGAGCACGCCGGTGAGGCCGGCGCCGATCTGGGTGGCCAGGCGGCCGCTGAGGTAGGCGCCGGTGAGCGAATCGGGAGCGTTGGGCAGGTTGTCGAGACTGCCTTCAGCCACGATGTGGCCGCCGTGCACGCCCGCTCCGGGGCCGATGTCCACCAGGTGGTCGGCGGCGCGGATCGTGTCCTCGTCGTGCTCCACAACGATCAGGGTGTTGCCGAGATCGCGCAGCTTCAGCAGGGTGCCCAGGAGCCGGTCGTTGTCGCGCTGGTGCAGACCAATGCTGGGCTCATCGAGCACGTAGAGCACGCCGGTGAGGCCGGCGCCGATCTGGGTGGCCAGGCGGATGCGCTGGGCCTCACCGCCGCTGAGGGTCATCGCCGGGCGGTCGAGGCTGAGGTAGTCGAGCCCCACGTCGAGCAGGAACTTCAGCCGCATGCGGATCTCCCGGAGCACCAGATCGCCGATCTGGATCTGGCGGGCCGTGAGCAGGGGCTCGGCACCCTCGCTCTCGCCCACCCCCATCAGCGCCTCGATGCGGCGCAGGCTCTCGCCCACGCTGGTGGCGGTGAGTTCGTGGATCCGGTAGGGCCCCACCCGCACCGCCAGGGCTTCGGGGCGCAGACGCAGGCCGTGGCAGCTGGCGCAGGGCACCAGCTCCAGATACTTCTCCAGCTTCTGGCGCACGGCCTCACCGCTGGCGTCGCGCAGCTGGCGCTCGAGGATCGGCAGGATGCCCTCGAAGGGCCGCAGGTAGGTCTGAGCCTTGCGGTAGCGGCTGTCGGCCTGGATCTGGATCGGTTCGCGGGAGCCGTGCAACAGCACGTCCTGCTGCTCGGCCGTGAGCTGGTTCCAGGGGGTCTTGATCTCGAAGCCGAAGGCCTCGCCCACTGAATAGAGCAGCGAGAAGTAGTAGGCGTTGTCCTTCTCCGCCCAGGGAGCCACCGCCGCATACACGGGCAGGGACGGATCGGGAATCACCCGCTCGGCGGTGAACCGGCGCAGGTGGCCGATGCCGTGGCAGTCGGGGCAGGCGCCGTAGGGGCTGTTGAAGGAGAACAGCCGCGGGGAGAGCTCCTCCATCACCGCCCCGTGCACGGCACAGGCGAAGTTCTCGGAGTAGAGCCGCTCCCGCTCCAGACCCTCCGGCAGGTCCTCGCCGGTTTTCGGCACCAGCTCCACCAGGGCCAGGCCGTCGCCACGCTTGAGGGCCGTGCGCAGGGAATCGGTGAGCCGCTCCTGGATGCCGTCACGGGCCACCAGCCGGTCCACGACCACCTCGATGTGGTGGGCGTGGTTCTTGTCAAGCTCGATGTTGTCGGCCAGTTCACGCACCTCGCCGTTGATGCGCACCCGGGCGAAGCCCTCGGCCACCAGGCCGCCCAGCAGCTTCACGTGGCTGCCCTTCTTGCCGCGCACCACCGGCGCCAGCAGCTGGTAGCGGGTGCCCTCGGGCAGGGTGAGGATCTGGTCGACCATCTCATCGATGGTCTGGGGCCGGATCGAGCGGTCGCACTCCGGGCAGTGGGGCTCGCCGGCCCGGCCGAACAGCAGGCGCAGATAGTCCTGAATCTCGGTGACGGTGCCGACGGTGGAGCGGGGGTTGTGGCTGGTGGACTTCTGATCGATGGAGATCGCCGGCGACAGCCCCTCGATGGCGTCCACATCGGGCTTGTCCACCTGCCCCAGGAACTGGCGCGCATAGGCCGAGAGGCTCTCCACGTAGCGGCGCTGGCCCTCGGCGAAGATCGTGTCGAAGGCCAGCGAGCTCTTGCCGCTGCCGCTCACGCCGGTGAACACCACCAGGCGGTTGCGCGGGATGGTGAGATCCACATTGCACAGGTTGTGCTGACGGGCGCCGCGCACCCGGATCACATCCTCGAGGCTGCCGCCGTTCAGCGCCTGCAGAGCGATCTTCTCGTCCAGCGACTGACCTCGAGGTTCCGTCGCGGCAGCGCGCCGGTCTCGGGCAGGCGCTGAGCTCTTGGCACTGGGCATGCGGCGGCCTGAGGAACAGAGGAGTCTAGAAGTGCCGGTCCTGACAGCGGAACCGAGCTGGACAGAAACCAGCAGGTACCGCCGGCCATGGACTTGACGCTTGTGCGTTCCCGGCTGTGCCGCGAACACCCCAGGTGACAGTCTTCGACGCCAGCGTGCCGCACAGCAACGGCAGCGAGATCGTGGCGCACAACCCGGTGCTGCAGATCCCGATCGGCAGGGACCACCGCTCGGATGCGGAGGCGGTGGCGGAGGCGGATGCGGAGGCAAGCCTGGTGCTCAACCAGGCCGTGCGTGACGCTGACTTCTGCTTCGCCACGGAGCTCATCCCCGTGAGCCTGCGCGAGCAGCCGGATCTGCTGGCTTTACGGGAGTCAACGCCGTGGCTGTGGTGCTGGCGCATCGGCCCCATCCGTCGCCGCCACGAGGTCTGAGACGCCGCCGGATGTCCTCCCTGCTGCGCATCACGCCACTGGACCGCCGATGGATTCCCCTGCTGGCCGACACCCCCGCCCTGCCGGGGCAGCTGCTGGAGGCACTGATCCGCCGCCATCCCGGGGTGGTGCTGATCGATGCCCCTGGGGCCAATCCGGCGGCAGCGGTGCTTCTGGAGGTTCTGGGCTTCCCGCCCCTCTCCCGCACCCTGCGCATGTACCGCGGCACACCACCAGCGGTGCCGCTCAGCGAGGTGTACGGGCTGGCCTGTCTGGAGCTGGGCTGATCCGGATCCGGTTCCGCGTGCCAAGGGGGCGGGGGTAAGAACACTCATTCAGCGGCAGCGGTGGTCTTCGACACGGTTCGCTGCTGGCGGCGGCCGCAGGATCAGGGGTCCGGGTCCCATCGCCAGAGGCCGCCATGACGCGCCGCACCAACCCCGACCCCGATCGTCACAACACCGGTCGTCACAACATTGATCGCAGCAAGCACATCGCCTACGGCTACCGCAACGGCAGGGACGTGATGGTGGTGCTGCGCTGCTGCGGACCGGATCAATTCTTCCTCGAGCGGGTGGTGTTCCCCTTCGAGCTGCTCACCTTCCTGGCGCCACCCGAGGCGGAAGTGCGCATCCACGGCCCCGCGGCGGGCGGCATCGAGCTGCTGGAGGAGGTTCCCCTCGAAGAGCTGCGGCTGGAACCGGTGCCGGTTCCCCGTCACCCCCTGGAGCAGCTGAGCATGCGCCACCTGCTCAACGACCTGCAGCAGCGCTACGCCCGCGATCCCAGCGACGCCAACCGCCAGCGCCTGGTGCAGCAGGAGCAGCTGTTGCGCCGCTGGCTGCCGGGCCAGGCCTGATCAGCGGCCCAGCACGGGCTCATAGCCGCTGGGCAGCAGGTTCCAGTCGGGGCCGTACACGTGCACCCGGCGGCTGGGGCGGCCGTCAACGTCGAAGGGCTGGCCGGCGTGGGCCCAGGCCAGCACGCTGCCGGCCAGGTTGCGGGCCGTGAAGCCCTCCTCGATCAGGCGCTGGGCATAGAGCCCGCTGCGCAGGCCGATGGTGCAGTAGGGCACGATCAGATGATCGCGGTAGCGCTCCCGATCGCGCTCGAACGCCTGGCGGCTGATCGCCCCCGGCAGCATCGACACCGCCTGCTCGTGGGCGGCGCGCACATCCACCAGCAGGGGTTGCCGGTCGGCACCCGCGGCGGGCCCGGCGTCGAGCCATTCGGCCACGCTGATCTCCGGCACGGCGGGGAACAGGCGCCGGCGGAAGGCGGCGTAGCGGCGCTCCACCTCGACGGCCAGCTGCTGATCGGAGGCCCCCCGCGGCAGACGGGGACCACAGCCCACCACCGCCAGCAGGGCCAGGGCGAGGGCGAGGGACCGCAGCGGCGATCTCAGCCCTGCCAACGCATCAGGCCCAGGCGCCGGGCCAGGCCCTCGAACGGTTTGAGATAGGTGGCCTCATGGGGCTGGGCCTTGAGCATGCGGTTCCAGTAGATCCAGGGGAAACCGAAACGCTCCAGCAGCCAGGCGAACCAGCGCTCCTTCACCGGATTCACCAGAAAGCTGCTCACCGGACGCTTGCTGTAGTCGAACTCCACCATCATCACGGCGTGGTCACTGGTGATCAGGGGGCAGGCGCTGTAGCCGTCGTAGCCGGGATCCAGCGGCCGACCCTCCAGTGTCGCCAGCACATTGGCCGCCACCACCGGCGCCTGCTTGCGCACCGCCGCCGCTGTCTTGGCGGTGGGGAAGGAGCCCACATCGCCGATCGCGAACACGTTGGCGAAGCGCCCATGCCGGGCCGTGTGCGGGTCCACCTCCACCCAGCCGCCGCTTGCGGCCCCCGACCCAGCCGCCCCGGGCTGTGCGGCCAGGGGACTGGCGGCCACCACCGGCGGCGCCGACATGGGCGGCACCACGTGCAGCAGATCGAAGCGAATCCTCTCCAGCCGCTCGCTCCGTCCTGGCTCCTGGACGCGAAAGCTGGCCAGGCCGGCGGGCCCGTCGACGGCCACCAGGTCGTGGTGGTAGCGCACGTCGGCGTGGTGGCGGGCGGCGATCTCCGCCATCTTGTCGCTGTAGGCCTGCACCG
The DNA here is from genome assembly GCA_046498125.1 of Prochlorococcaceae cyanobacterium. GTDB lineage: Bacteria > Cyanobacteriota > Cyanobacteriia > PCC-6307 > Cyanobiaceae > NIES-981. Next base: position 4,567 of record JAWOBH010000272.1, read on the forward strand.
GGAACAGGCTGGCCTGGGCCGTGCAGAACAGGGTGCGGCTGTTCACGCCCACGCCGCTGCGCTCCTCGAACCGCTGGTGGGCCAGATGCATGATCTTCTGGGGAGCGCCACCGCACTTGATCGCCGTGGCCGGCTGGGTGAACACCGCCGTGCCGCCGCGGAACTCCGCGAAGCAGCGGCGGGTGGTGCTGGCCGTGCGCCGGCTGTAGATGCTGCACACCCGGTGATGGCCCAGGGTCTCGGCCAGGCCCTCCACGGCGGTCCAGTTGAGCTCGATGCCCAGGGCCACCACCAGCACGTCGTAGCCCAGGCGCTGGCCACCGATCAGCTCCACGGCGTTGTGGTGTGGATCGAAGCCCACCACCTTGCTGTGGATCAGCTCCACGCCCGGCGGCAGCACATCCCGTTCGGCGCGCCGGGTGGCTTCGGGGGCGATGAAGCCCCCGGCCACCAGCACCCAGCCCGACTGGTAGTCGTGGAAGCTGGAGGGCTCGACGATGGCGATCTCCAGAGCGGGGCTGAGCTTGCGCAGCCAGCTGGCCACCGTGATGCCGCCGGTGCCGCCGCCGGCGATCAGCACCTGCACGTGGCGGAAGCCTGAGGGGTTCATGGACAGACCCTCGGCGGCCCTGAACCGGCGCGGCAGGCAGCCGAAGGGGCCATGGATCCTGGGAGCGGAAATGGCGTCATAAGCAGTATTTCTTACAATGGTTATGTGATTTCACTATAATCAGGTGCCGTTCAGCCGCTTCATCACCAAACGCAGCGACGAATGGCTGGGCCTCTGGCGTCAGCCCGCCTGCTGAAGCGCTTCCTGCACCTCGGGGATGAACACGGCGTACATACCGCGCAGGTCACCCGGCTTGAAGTTGAAGGCCCGGTCGTCGGCATAACGCTCCTTCACAAAAGCCGGCCGGCTCTCCTTGCTGCCGTGGCAGGCCAGGCAGCTGGCCTGCACATCGATGCGGCGGTAGTAGTTCACGCCCGCTCCCTGGCCGGCCGTGGCGGGTTCCCACAGGCCGGTGATCTCAGGATGGCGCGCGAACAGATCGATCACCCCGTTCTCCTGGGCCCCAGCGGGGGCGTGGTCGGGGTTGCGGTACTTGCTAGCCACCTGACGCACGGTCCAGCCGTTCTCCTCGCCGATGGCCATGGCCCGCTTGCCCACCGGCATGCACACCTCGCGCATGGTGTCCATGGTCGGCTCCTCCGTTCCGCCCTCGAGGGTGGAGGCCAGGGAGATGCGCATGCGGTCGAGCTGCTCCATCTGGTCCACGGCCCGGGCCAGCTCGGCCGGCGCCACCGGAGCTTCACCGGCGGCGGCCAGGGCCGGAGCAGGCTGGAGGCTGAGCAGCAAGCCTCCCATCAGGGCACCGAGCAGCACGGCTGCCAGGCGCCGAAAAAACGTGTACGCGTGCGTATAAATCATGGGGCACCAAGCAATGTGTTCACCATGGCAAAACCGCCGAGGGACTGTCAACCAATCCGCGTCAACCGTGCAGGGTCTTTGCCTAAAAGCTAGACCATGAGTATTACAAGTGAAAGCATACTGCTTCCAGATGATTGCGAGCTTCGATCTTGAAAGACAGCTGACCCAGGAACTAGCTTGCGCAAGCTGCCGTCAGGGAATGGAGCGTCTGGACCTGGCCGGGGGCCAGGGTGAAACTCAGATCACCCTCTGAACTTGGAACCGTGATCTGCATCGCGATACCGTCGTCGGGGATCGGATTGAGGCACCCTGCGTCGTACTGAGCGGACGCTGGAGGGATCGCGCCATCGGCATTGATCAGCAGTTCCTCGCTGCGATTAGCGAGGCTCCAGGTCTGTTGATTCTCATCAGTCAGCACCAGGGGCCGAGCGTGATCCAACCTGAGAGGGGAAGACTCGGCATTCAGCCTCAGTCGCAGACCCGACAGAGTATTGACATCAGAGCGCTCAAAGAGCATCGCCCCCAACGCATGCCCTGAACCGTCGTCAAGAAACCAATTCCCTGTCGTCTCAGCCGCCGAAGCCTCAAAAGGAGCAAAGAGCGGGGTGAAAACAAGCAGCCCGACGGCCATAATCCCGGCCATGAAAATGGCGAGAGAATGACGAGCTCGCCGCAGGCCAGCAAAAGCCGAAGACATAAAAAGTAACCACATAGCGTTGATCATCTCTTGGTGTTCATGTACTCCAAGAGCAACCCATTGGCCGGTCTTGGTTGGATCCTTAAGCGGGGAAGGCACGGGGCGTTTCTCCAGCCGGATCAAACGGTGCGTCCGCTGATCAGTCGAAGCACGATCGCAACCACCGCGATGATCAGCAGGACATGGATCAGACCTCCCAGCGTGTAGGAGGTGAGAAGGCCAAGAAGCCACAAAACGATCAGCAGAACTGCAAGCGTTTCCAGCATTGTCCTTTTTCTCAGCTTTGGGGGAGTGAATCAGTCGACCTTATCCTTGGCATCGCGCGCCTTTCTGCTGGCCGAACGAGCTGCCTCTTTCACATCCTCGACAACGTTCATGGCTGAAGCTTGCGCCTGCTTGGCCTTGCCTTTGATCTTGTGGCCCGTGTCGTCGGTCAGCTCACCGTAGGCCGATTCCAGCTTGCCTTCGGCCTCTTTGGCCTTGGCGTCGATTCGATTGGACATGGTTTGCTTGGCAAAGGGAATGCACCGTGCAGGGTTGCCGGGCTGAAGGCTCGAACAACTGCTCTGTCGGCTCTACCTTCTTCTCTACCTGCGTTGGCTCGTTCCGAGTCATCGGGGCTCCATCTTGAGGCGACATCGGGCCTCTCGGCGACTGTCCGCCTCAGTGGCCATAGGGCGACAGGAGAGTATGTCGAGTTATGAACTGGCGATTGCTCGCGACACGTTGACAGGCGAAGGCATAGGCCCAGCTGATCCGTTGGAGCATGCTCTGATCAGCACAACGCGCGAGCGATGCCAAGCGTTTGATCTAGGACTGAAGTCCACACATGATGGCCCGGTAACCTGTCACTCCCTTCTCTGTCGCCCTGCTGCTCGCAGGCGCATCCCTGGTCAACGCCCCCGTCCCTGCACAGTGGTTCAGCAGCCCCATCAGCAACCCCTCCCCCGGGGTGCTCTGCGATCGAAACGCCCAGCGTTGCTTCGACAACCAAGGGCCTCGATCCCCTTGACACAGCACGATCTGGGTAACACCGCTGGCCTAAGGCTTTCCGCCGAGCAGAGCAGCACGCCCAGGCCTCCGGCATTCCAGCTCAGCAACCGCACTCTGTGCGGTGTCCCGGACCGAACCTGTTGGAGCGACGGCTCACGGATGCGCACCAGGAACACGACCCTCACCCAACAGCTCTTCGGTGCGACCACAGTCGACGATTCCGGTAACGAAAGGCAGGCAGCACGCTGCAGCCTGAGCCAGCAGGGGCGGGGCGTCTATGACGGCCCCTGTGAAATCCGGGTCGTGAGTCGCGAGCACAGCCAGATGCGGCCTCTGGCAGGTGGCGATGGACCGGCACCAGGCTCAGCGTCCTCGCCGTTCAGCCCCGGTCAGATGATCGATCTCGCCCGCGGTGCTGCCCATGCATCCACTTCGCTGCAGCCGTCACCGCCTGGCAACTCTCACCAGCCTGCCCGATGTCGGCTCCGTGATGGCCCAAGGAACTTCAGTGCCGGCGGGAGCGACTGGAGACGAGCCGCTCAGTCCGCAAGGGGATTGAGGCCAAGCACACTGCTGCTGCCCAGGACAGACACCAACGCCAGAACACTCATGGCTCCTAAGCTCAGACACAAGAAGGGAGCCAAGATCTCCGTCCAGCGCTAGCCACAGCCTCCTCCCAAGGAGCAGTGGTTCCGGTTCAGGTGATCGCAACAACAGGCACTGGCGGCGCTCACCGGGTTAGACGGCAGGCCCAGGGATGGCTGAGGCTCATGCGGTAGCGCCAGAGCTCGCTATTCCATCGGTGTCTGGCTCAGCTTTCTGTGCGGGACGTCACGCCTACGGGCGAACGACTCCTGGGCTGAGCATCGCCTCGCTGTACGTTCGCTTTCCTTCAGTCGACCAGCTGCTTTCCGATCATTCCAACCGCGAAACCCAGGACTCCGCCTAGCGCTGGAATCCAGTGTTTTCTGATTTTAGATTGTGGAGCAATATCTTGAAAGATGAGATACATGATGCCGCCTCCAGCAAAGGCCATTATAGCCGCAGTCAGCTTTACCTGATTCTGAAGGAGGAAGTAACCAGTGCAGGCGGCAACTGGGCCAAGCAGGCTGATTGCCAGCAGGGTAATGACAGCCACACGAGATCTGATGCCGACGCTCGTCATTTCCCGGAAAGCGTTGAACCCCTCAGGCAGATTCTGGGCTGCAATAAATGCAGCCAGCAGCACACCCAATTGATGATCCTGCCCAAAAACCGCACCAAGGGCGAGCGCTTCGGGCAGAAAGTCAATAAGCATGGCCATGAACTGAGCCTTCGTGTCACCTCTTCTACTCAGACGCGCGTCAAGGATGCAGAAAAATAGCCCGCCTGCACAGAATGCGGCGCCCAGACTTGCCGGGCCAAGAACGATCATTGCCTTGGGTAGCAGTGCAAACGCCACCGCTGCAATCAGAATTCCGCCGCCGAAGGCGATAATGCCGTGAGTGACCTCACGCTTCGCAGCTGTGTTTGCGCCGTTCGTGGCCCAAGCAATAACGCCCCCACCGAACGCTGCCAGACCCGCAAACCAGGAAGCAACAATAAGAATCGTGAGTTGGCTCATACTTCTATGCGCACAAAGTGATGTGAGTGGGCCACATTGACTGCCAGTGCTCGGCCGCTCGCAATACATACTGCAGTCATCCACATTATCTGCTCCTGAAAACTCACTGCAAGCAGCACCTCACAGATGTACTCGCTGCCCATCCCTCACTCAGACCGCGTCAGGGAGGCACTACCCCCTGCAGTGGCCCTCAAGAAGGGGTGACCGGTTGGGGTTCTGGTCTTCAGGTCTGGCCGTTCCTGGGAATCAACGGATGTTGCACCTGGTTGAGGCCTCGGCGAAAGCCGCGTCATGCAGCAGAGATTCGTCGAGCAGGAAAGCGCAGAGGTTCGACATCGAACGGCCTTGGTGCTCCGATCGCTTCAGCAGGACCTCATGCACCCGGACGATGATCTGGACTCTGTTCAGCTCCCTGCATGGGAGTTGCCCTGTGACTCAGGGCTTCATGGCGCATGTGTGGTCAGCGGCTGGCCTGCGGCTGCGATGCCCGTGCCTCCCGAAGCAGCTGGGAGGGCTTGACATGAAAGCGATGTTGAAAATCGACGCTGAACAGGCTCAAGGAACGGTAGCCGCAGAGCGTGGCGATGTCCGCCACTGAGTCCCCCGGAACAGGATTCTGAAGATGATGCCGGGCCAGATCGAGCCGCTGGTTGCGGATGAACTGAGTGGCCGTGCAGCCGAGCCGTTCGCGGAAGGCATACTGCAGCGCCCGTCGCGAATAGTGGCTCTGCCCTTCCAGGATCGTGAGATTGAGCGGCTGGGCGAGATTGATCTTGATGTAGTCGATCAGTTCATCGAAGGCATCCCTTCCCTGCTGATCCTTCTGCGTCAACCGGTCGAGCGGGGTCTCCAGGCGAAGGTCCGGCAGCAGCAGCGCCGCGATCAGCCGGTAGATCTGATCGTCGAGCTGGAGGCGATCCAGCAGGGCGTGGCTGTAGTCCAGCAGCTGGTCGGCCTTGCTGAGCTCCTGGCGAAGCAGCAGCTGCAGCGGCACCTCGACGGGTTCCCCCGAGAGGCGCCAGCCATGGCTGTGCTGAAGCTCCTCTGTCCAGCGGGAGGGCTTGTGGCTCAGCCCCGCCATCGTCATCGCCGTGTCCAGCAACCGTTCCGATGAGAGCTGAAAGGCCAGGGTGCTCTGCAGGGTGGTTTCCGAGGAATAGGTCTCACCGGAGAGGATCAGGCAACCATCCGGCGGACAGGACCAGTGCCGCGATGCCTGATGCACCAGCTGCTCGCCGCCATAGCCGAGAAGCACGGTGAGACCCTGGCGTTCGCCGGCCGAGATCAACAAGGGTGGATGGATTCCCGCTGCGACCAGGGTGCTTCCCAGTTCGATGCATCGGCCGTAGTGCCACCAGGGTGAATCGGGGGTGGCCCGACGGAGTTCCCTCAGGGGCAGAACCTGACGCAGCAGACGGTCGCTGCTGTCGAGGTCCTCGAGCAGGTGCAGCCGTCGTTTGAAGGGATTCTCGAAGGCTGCCGCTTCCGGATGCCGTTCGAATCCCTCTCCATGGCGGGACTGGCTGCGTTCGCCGGTTACCTGTTCCGCGGCGGCGTCTGCGGGGGAATCCACGCGAGTGTCTCTACGCCAAGTGGATTCATTGCGAACCCTACCCGGAGCCAACGGTGGTGTCTGCGGGGGGCTGGCGACTCACCCTCGAGCCTGACGCGTAGCTTGACGAGGAGCAGCGGCGGAGAGGTCCGACGTGGGACGACCTTCGAGCCTTCCGGCCGATGCTCCGGGTCCGGCCATCCACCAACCCGGGGCGATCGAGCACGTGGTGGGCATCGGTGCCTCGGCCGGAGGGCTGGAGGCGCTGCAGGAGCTGGCGTCCCATCTGGTGGCAGGTGGTGGGGTCAGCTACGTGGTGGCCCAGCACCTCGCTCCCGAACATCGCAGTCTGATCGTCGATCTCCTGGCCCATGCCACGAGCCTGACGGTGGTCACGGCCCGTGATGGCGCACCGCTCCTGCCCAACGTGATCGCCATCGCCCCTCCCAACCATGACGTGGCTGTTGAGGGGGACCGGCTGAAGCTCAGCGATCCCCTCCCACGTTTCGGGCCGAGCCCATCCATCAATCTCCTGTTCGAATCGATTGCCGAGCACTGGGGCGAGAGGGGTGTCGCCGTGGTGCTCTCGGGCACCGGCGCCGATGGCGCCCTCGGGCTGCGGGCGGTCCGAGTCGCCGGCGGGCTCACGCTCGCCCAGTCACCGGAGAGCGCCAAGTTCAATGCCATGCCCCGTGCCGCCATCAGCCTCGGCGGAGCCGACCTGGTGCTGGATCCCGCGGCGATCGGCCGGCGCCTGGCGGAGCTGATCGCCGCCGGTGGCCCCTGGCGTGGGGACAGCCTGCCGGAGTCGGAGGCCGTTCGTCTCGATGCGGTGACGGGCCAGCTCCGGCACATCACCGGCATCGACTTCTCCCAATACAAGGAGTCGACGCTCCGGCGCCAGCTGCAGCGCCGCATGGCGATTCGCCAGGTCGGCAACCTCGAGGCCTATCTGCCCCTGCTGGTGGCCGAGCCGGAGGAGGCCCAGGCGCTCGTGCAGAACCTCCTGGTCACCGTCACCGAATTCTTCCGCGATCCCCAGGCCTTCGACGCACTGCGCGAGTTGCTTGGCAAGTACGTCGATCAGCGCGGTTCAGACGAACGGCTGCGGGTGTGGGTTCCCGGCTGCGCCACGGGAAAGGAGGTGTATTCGATCGCCATGGTCGTCAGTGAAGTGCTGGGCCATCCGGCGGATCTGGCGGCCCATCTCAAGATCTTCGGCACCGATCTCGACGAGCCGAGCCTGATGATTGGCCGCCGCGCCCTCTATCCGATCTCGGCCGCCAAGGGGATTCCCGCCGATCTCAGGCAGCGTTTCGTGATCGAGCGGGGCGGGGAGATGGAGATCTGCGACGTGCTGCGCAACTGCGCCGTGTTCGCCCGCCACGACGTGGGTGCCGATCCGCCCTTCCCGAACCTCGATCTGATCTCCTGCCGCAACACCCTGATCTACTTCACCCCGCCCATGCAGGAGCGGGTTCTGAACCTGTTCCGGTTCGGATTGCTGCCCGGCGGCCTGCTGTTCCTGGGCAGTTCGGAGTCACTGGGCAACCGCACCGTGGGCTTCGCCGTGGCCAATGCCGAGCACCGCCTGTTCCGCCGCACCCGGGAGGAGGCCAACCGGCAGCGCGCTCCACTGACGACACCCCCGACCCGGCAGCCCCTGCCGTTCACCCCTGCGAGCCGGATCGCCGTGTTGCGCGAGACCGTGCCCGAGCAGCACATGGCCCTGCTGGAGGGTCTGATCCGCGCCATCTGCCCACCCGCCCTGGTGCTCGATGAGAACCACGATCTGGTGGAGGTGATCGGCGATGTCACCCCGTTCTGCCGTCTGCCCGAGGGACGCATGAGCACGGCTGCCCATGCCTTCCTGCTCCCCGAACTGCAGTCGGAGGCGCGAGCCCTGTTCCTGCTGGCCCGGGCTGATGGCCTCGCCGTCGGCAGTCAACCGCTCAAGCTGGAGGCCAGCGACCGCTGCGTGCGGCTGGAGGCCCGTTCGATCCAGGTTGGCGAACGTTCCTTCACCGTGCTCACCTTCGCCCCAGCGGAGGAACCGGCGATGGCCGGTACACCCCAATCGCTCGGCACCTCGCGGGATGTGGCCTTCGATCAGGAGATCGAGCGGCTGGAACGGGAACTGCTCAGCAGCCAGGATTCGCTGCGACGCTCCCTGACCGAACTCGAGCAGGCCAACGAGGAACTGGAGGCGTCGTCGGAGGAACTTCAGGCCTCCTCGGAGGAGCTGCAATCGTCCAACGAGGAGCTGGAGGCCTCCAACGAGGAGCTGCAGGCCACCAACGACGAGCTCGGAACCCTCAACGAGCAGCTGCGCGCCCGCAGCGACGAACTCGAGCAGCTCAACGTGGATCTGGAGAACATCCAGACCTCGCTCAGCCAGGGGATGGTGATCGTCGATCCCCAGCTGCGGATCAGCCGCTTCTCCCCCCTGGCGGTGCGGGTGTTCGGCCTGGTGGACAGCGACATCGGCCAGCCCCTGCTGGGCGTGCCCACCACGGTGCCCCTGCCTGGGTTGCGGGAGGCGCTTCAGGCCGTCCTGGGCGGTGAGTCCCGTCGCAGCCTCGAAGCCGGCAGCGAGGAGATGAGCTACCTGGTGCAGGTGCTGCCCTATCTCGCGCGGGACGGCCGCCGAAGGGGCGCCATCGTGACCCTCACGGATGTGTCCGAACTGGTGGCGCTGCGCCACACGGCCGAGGCCGCCCTCGATGAGTTCGCCACTCTCACCGACGCCCTCGATCAGGCGGTGTGGAAGTGGGATCGGCCGATGTGTCGGCTGCTCTACGCCAGCAAGCGCATCCAGTCGTTGACGGGATGGACGCCCACGGAACTCTGCGATCGACCGGCCTTGGTGGATGAGGCCATCGATCCGCCCGATCGCGAGCGGGTGGCGGCCGCCCGCGCACAAGGCCGGGGGCAGTGGTCGATCCGCTATCGCCTCACCACCCGGGATGGCCGCCAGATCTGGGTGCACGAGTCCGCCAGGGTTGTGAGCGAGGGCAGCCAGCAGTTCGTGGTGGGCACCCTGGCGGACGTGTCGGGCTTGCAGGCGCTGGAGGATCGCGCCAGCGCGCTCTCCGCCACGTTCGAGTCGGTCTTCGATGCCCGCAGCTTCGGGGTGATCGTGCTGGACGCCCAGCTGCGGGTGGTGATGGCGAACCAGAGGTTCTGTGCCATGGTCGGCTTCGATCAGGAGTCGATCGTGGGGGTGACCATCGCCCTGTTGGCTCCAGGGGCGGTGGAGGTGCTGAGCGCGGATGCCCGGTCAGCACTGGCCGGATCCCAGCACACGGCCGTCCGCACCGTGGAGCTCAAGGGCCGCGATGGATCGCTCCATCCGGTTCAGGCCGAGATCAGAGCCCTGCCACAACCGTCTGTGGGAGCAGTGATCACCTTGATCGTTCAGGAGCCCACGGTGCCCGGCGGGACCACCGATGGCGGTCTTGACGTGTGACGAGTTGACTATCAAAAAAGTGCTGGGTTGTCGTGAAGGCGCAGAGAACGACTCCCACTCCTTAACTGGCAACTGAAGACGAGTAGCTTTCTGTTGAGCGAAAGTTAGATCCATGGAAGATTGAACTCGGGCCGAAGATTGACCTCGGGTCTTTGTCGGCTGCAGCCACTGCCCTGATGCCCCGTCCCTGATGCTCCGCCTGTGATACCCGATTCGCGATCGGCTTCTGTCAACGAAGCAATCCCAGTGAAGTGATCGAAGAACTGATCGCAGTGATCCATCCATCGTTTGTCTGATTCGTGGCTGGACCGCTTCCTGCCTGCAACCTTGAGCTCCAAACATGAACACCAGAGGAATCATATCTTAATTTCCATGACGAACCAGGCATCCAGGTTTACAGACAGTCTCAGTGATTACCTGAGGCTGCTGGGGCGAATCCCGCTGCTGTCCCCGGCCGAGGAACTTCACCTTGGCGGAATCGTGCAGCAATGGCTGTCCCATCCCAATCCGCCGACGGCCTTGCGGCGACGTGGTGTCAGGGCCAGGAATCGCATGGTCTCCGCCAATCTCCGCCTCGTGGTGCTGATCTGCCGGCGCTATCGCAATCAGATCGGTCAACTCCAGCTTGAGTTGCTCGATCTGCTGCAGGCTGGCAACCTGGGATTGATCAGGGCCGTCGAGAAGTTCGATCCCACCAGGGGCTACAGATTCTCGACCTACGGTTGCTGGTGGATCCGCCAGTCTGTACGGCGGTACATGAATAGTCTCGGCAGCAGCATCAGGATTCCGATCCAGATGCGATCATTGGCCTACCGCGCCAAACTCCTCCAAGCCGGCTCAGATGCGGCCCTCTCCACCCATGCGATGGCTGAGAGCCTGGGGGAAGAGCCGCGCCGGATTGAAACCTCGCTGCGGGCCCTGGCCCTCTGCCGCCCCGTTTCCCTTGATCATCCAGTCGGAAACCCTGGCGAGGAGACCTGCCTGCTGGATCTGATCCACGACGAGCGCATCCTGAGCCCGGCGGATGACTACCGCTGGCTGCATCAGCATGTCCAGGGGCTTGAAGCGCCTGAGCAGCAGGTGATCAGCCTTCGCTACGGATCGGATGAGCAACGCTCCTTATCCGGGGTGGCCCGGATCATGGGGCTGACCAAAAGCGAAGTCCAGAGCCTTGAGCGGAGGGCCCTGCGAAAACTTCGCAACGAGCTCACGCCCGTTGTTGGCCCTCCCGTTCTTACCACCCGTTCGGCCTGAACCATGGTCTTCCCTGCACCTGGGCTCCAGCCCACCGGCTCCGAGGACGGATGCTGGCTGGGGAGCGCGATCACGAACGGCACAGCCGATCCGCGGCTCGGGAGCACCAGCGACCCCGCAGGTGGCGGTGCCGGTTTCATGCGGCCGGACAGCGCCGCTGAGCCAATCCGCGCCATCCCTTACGGCGCCATCGTTGAGCAGATGGACGCCGGCGTCGGCATCCTGTCCGCTGACGGGCTGCTGCTCTATGCAAACCCGCGCCTGGGGGAGCTGATCGATCGGCCTTACGAGACGCTGGTCGGTCGTCCCCTCGATGAGCTGATCCCTCCGTCGCAGCAGGCCTGCCTGGATCGCCTGCGCCAGGTCTCACCCGGTCGGACCGAGCGCGCGGAGCTGGAACTGCTGCCGAACGCAGCAGGCGATGCGGTGCGTGTGCTCGTCGCAGTGAGTGGCCTCCGGGAGGCCGGCATCGGGACCCAGTGCCTGATCGTCACCGACCTGAGCGGCCTCCAGACGTCCGGAATGAGGCCTGCATGTGACGATCAGCGTTACCTCTTCCTGGCAGAAGCCGTCTCGGCATTCGTGGTGGAGACCGATAAGCAGCGGCGGGTGTGCTGGGTGAGCCCTTCGGTCCATGCCGTTCTGGGCTGGATGCCGCAGGATCTGCTCGGTTCCTGCCTCACCGATCTACTTCATCCGGAAGAGGCCCTCGAGCCCGAGCCGCCCACCGGGCAGCGCCAGCGCCTGTTGCGCCTGCGGGCCAGGGATGGCACCCACCGCTGGATGCGCCTCCTCTTCTGGCCGCTCAAGGGAGAGGGCCGCATCCCATGCCACTGGATCATCAGCGTTCAGGACGTGAGCGAACTGGTGGCGCAACAGCAAGCCAAGGCCATCGCTCAGGCCCGTCTTGCCACCGTGTTCATGAGGGACTCCGCGGCGGCACTCCCGCAACAGAGGCTCCAGCAAACCGCTGGCCTTGTGAGCCGCTCGGAACTGCTCGAGCAACTGTCGCTGCAACACCCTCCCGCCCACAGCCGCCCCAAGCCCTTGGCACTGGCCCGTTGCCATCTCCGCAACCTCAGGGAGATCCACGAGTGTCAAGGATCCGAGAGCGCAGAAAGGGTGCTGCGGACCATCGAGGAGCGACTTCGGCAGGTGCTGCGGGATGACGCCATCCTCGCCCGCGTCAACGTCGACCAGTTGCTGGTGGTGCTTGGGGGCATGGACAACCATGCACAGGCTGAGGCGACGGCTGAATCGATGCGGCTCGTGGTGGGGCCACCTCTGCCGATCCCGGATGCGGCGATCCGGATCACATTGGGGGTCGATGTCACGCTGGAGCAGCCTGGAGAGCGCGTGGAGGATCTGATCAGCAGTGCCGTGCAACAAGCCCGGGTCGGCGGCCCCGGTCACCCGGCCCCAGTCACAATGACCTGATCAGAAGATCTGATCAGGTCTACTACAGATCTGGAGCAGATCTGATCGGTGCTCTGAGCGGAATAGGTCGCTGGGATGACTAGAGAAGACCATGCCCCTGGGGCAGACCAAAAATTCCAAAGGTACTCATTCCGAAGGTACACCATGAAAGCCCTGTTCTCTATCCTCTTCTCTCTTGGACTTCTCCTCACCGTTTGGTTGACTCCGTCCGCCGCCATGGCCCTCTCCGCCGATACCTTGCCAGTCCCGACATTGCTCGCCACCATGGGACAGGACATCAAGGCCACCGCCAAGGATGCGGAAGGCAAGATGCAATCGGCCCTCGGTGAACTCACCGGCGATGCCGGGATGAAGATCAAGGGCGAGCTCAAGCAGGGCCAGGCTGCGGCCATGGACGCCGGCAGCGACCTCAAGAAGGGAGCCGAGGATATGGCTCGCAAGCTGAGCGATGCCGGCGGCCGGGCCGCCGGCAGGATCCGCTGATCACTTCAGGATCGGCTCACTTCAGGATCTGCACATCCACTCCCGAGCTGCGCCTACCCACCAGCACGCCCACATGATGTTCATCGCGATGGAACTGAAGATCGATCTCCTCTTCACCAAGGCG
>JAWOBH010000026.1:0-8417 GCA_046498125.1 Prochlorococcaceae cyanobacterium
CTTTTCTGCCTCCGTGGCCGTGGTGCATGGGTGCCTGGGAGCTCCCCACCCCTCCGTAGGAGGCCACGGTGAGGTGTGGATCGGTCAACTCCTGACCCAGTGCATCGCTCAGTGTGGCGGGCACAGCCGGGTGCAGGCTGATCGCATCCAGGCCGTCACGATTGCCTTCGTAGAGCTTGACCTCATGGCGACTCAGGCCGAGAACCTGATAGCGGTCTGCGGACTGAAGCGTGCGGATCAGGGGTTTGACGTGGAAGCTGTCCGCCACGACAGCCAGTGCGGCCACGGGTCGCTGCAACTTGTAGATGCGAAACGTGTCCTTGCCGCCCAGGATGGCCAGTCCATCGAGGGTGTGATCCCAGAAGTCGCGGTTGTCAGCCAGCTCCAGGAACGGCTGCAGTAACGGTTGTATCTCCTCTGTGGGTAACCGTTGTTCGAGTGAGTCCTGCAATGCCTTCACGAGGTTGCCGAACAGGATGGGGTCCTGCTGGTTCTCGGGATAATGGCGATGCGTTGGCTGGTAGAGCGAAAGGCAAGGGGGGGCGCAGGTGCTGGCGAGCCCCGTTGCATGGCTGTTGTCAGGCGCGTTCATGGCTGATTCCCCTCTGTGGTGTACGACCCGTTTCTGTTGTGAATGGCGTTGTTCGGTTGCATGCTCGAGTGCCATTTCGCCCTGCTGTGTGTTGCCATGTCCGTGTTCAGGCATCACCTCCCTGGCTCTCCCTGTCTCTTCCATAGCCGAGCTCCAGCGCAGATGCCAGCTGTTTCAAGGCTTGTTACAGGTTCCACGCCCGCGGCGAAGTCCGCGTTCGCATCCCCCGCATGGGTCCGGAGCGGGCAGGAGGCACCTCTACGCTGCGGCTGGAGCGATCTGGCCCTGTGACCAACCCCTTCCCCCCGGCGCGCCAGGAGGTGGAGAACCTGCAGGCCTACAGCGCCCCGCTGGAGGGTCGGCGTGGCCTGCTGCGGCTCGATTTCAACGAGAACACCATCGGCCCGAGCCCGAAGGTGGTGGAGGCGATCCGGGCGATCCCGGCCGACCACATCGCCATCTATCCGGAATACGACGGCCTGCGCGAGGCGGTGGTGGCCAACCTGAGCGCGTCTCGTGACGATGGCACCGCGGCGCTCGCCCATCCCCTCGGGCCTGATCAGGTGGGCCTGTTCAACGGCGTCGACGCCGCCATCCACGCCATCTTCCACGCCTACGGGGATCGCGGCGAGACCCTGCTCACCACCAGCCCCACCTTCGGTTACTACACGCCCTGCGCTCGCATGCAGGGCATGGCGATCGAGGCCATCCCCTACGAGGGGCCGGAATTCGCCTTTCCGCTGGTGGCGATCCGCAGGGTGCTGCTCGATGAGCCCCGCCCCCGCCTGCTGCTGGTCTGCAACCCCAACAACCCCACCGGTACCCGCCTGGCGCCGCGTCTGATCCTGGAGCTGGCCGCCGCCGCGCCCCGCACGCTGGTGGTGGTGGATGAGCTCTACGAGGCCTTCACCGGCGACAGCGTGCTGCCCCTGGCCGACTTCGCCGCCACCCCCAACCTCCTGGTGTTGCGCTCTCTGGCGAAGACGGCCGGGTTGGCGGGCCTGCGCATCGGCTTCGCCATCGGCGCCACGCCGGTGGTCGACCGCATCGGCCGGGTCACCGGGCCTTACGACATCAACAGCTTTGCGGTGACGGCCGCCCACGCCGCCCTGGCCGATCAGGCCTACACCGATGCCTATGTCGCCGAGGTGCTGCGGGCCCGGGCCTGGCTGGTGGCCCGGCTCCAGGCCGCGGGGGTGCGCCACCATGCCGCCGGCGGCAACTATCTGTTGATCTGGCCGGAGGCGCCTGCCGCGGAGGTGGAGCGGCGCCTGCGCGAGGCCGGCATCCTGGTGCGCTCGATGGCCGGCAAGCCCCTGATCGAGGGCGCGCTGCGGGTGAGCCTCGGCACCACTGAGCAGATGCAGCGGTTCTGGCGCGCCTACCAGGCGGCCGACCTCAGCGCAGCACCATGATCGCGGGCCCCTCACCCAGGCTGCCGGACAGGTTGACGGTGCGGCCGGGCCGCTGCACCGGCGTGCCGGCCATGGCCTGCAGGAACGGCTCCACGCCGCCCTGATCGCAGTTGGCGGGTGCGGCGCCGGTCACGTACTGCACCGGAATCACCACCCGTGGCCGCAGCTCCCGCACCACCTCGGCCGCCTCGCTGCCGTTGAACACCTTGGCGCCGCCGCCCACCCCCACGATCAGCACGTCCGGGCGGCTCAGCATCACCTTGTCGGCGGGGCTGAGGGGGCCGGCGGTACCGCCCATGTGCACGAAGCTCAGGCCCCCCTGCTGCCAGCGCCAGAGGGTGGCGCGCCCGAAGCGGCGGCCGCCCACGCGATCGCGGGGGGAGCCGATGCCTTCGATGCGCAGGCCGCCAACCTGGAAGGTGCCTGGATCGGCCAGGAACCGGCCCGAGGCCACCGGCGCTCCCTCATCCAGCAGCCGGCTGCTGGCCAGGATCACGCTGGCGCTCACCCTGGGCTCGGCAAGGCCGGCGGCGCAGCCCACGGCCTTGAAGGGATTGAGCAGCACCCGGGCGCCGCCGCCCTGGATCAGCAGGGCGCTGTGGCCGTAGCTGGTGATCGACACGCTGGCGGCCGCCGCCTGGGGCAGGGCCACGGCCTGAAGCGCGACGGCCGGTAGCGCCACGGCGGCGGCGGCGAGGGTGGGCAGCAGTCGCATCGGCGCAGCCAATCAGGGCAGCCAGCAAGGGCGCGACGCTACTGCAGGTGCCGCCAGGGAATCTTCAGGGGGGGACGCTCGCAGGGCTGCCTGGGCCGCGCCCGGGCTTCCGGATCTTGTGACTCAGCCGGTCGCCTGGTGTTCAGCCTGCCGCAGGAAGTTGGCCAGGAGCTCGTGGCCGGCCTCGGTGAGCACGCTCTCGGGGTGGAACTGCACCCCTTCGATGTGGGGGTAGTGGCGGTGGCGCAGGCCCATGATCGTGCCGTCCTCCAGCCAGGCGGTGATCTCCAGGCAGTCGGGCAGGCTGTCGCGCTCGGCGATCAGGCTGTGGTAGCGGGTGGCGGTGAGCGGGCTGGGCAGCCCCGCGAACACCCCCTGGTTTTCGTGCAGCACCGGCGAGGTCTTGCCGTGCATCAGCTCCGGTGCCCGCACCACCTGGCCGCCGTACACCTGGGCGATCGCCTGGTGGCCCAGGCACACCCCCAGGGTGGGCACGCTGGGGCTGAGCTCCCGCAGCACCTCCAGGCACACCCCCGACTGGTTGGGGTCGCCAGGGCCCGGTGAGATCAGGATCGCCGCCGGATTCAGGGCCCGGATCTGCTCCAGGGAGAGGGCGTCGTTGCGCTCCACCCGCAGCTCGGCCGCCAGGGGGTGCTCGGCGGCCAGTTCACCCAGGTACTGCACCAGGTTGAACGTGAAGCTGTCGTAGTTGTCCAGCACCAGCAGCATCGGTCTCCTGTCCCAACGCCGGACCGGCGCCGCACGCGTGCCACCATTCAAAGGCCGCGGCGGTCAGAGGCTGCGGCGGTCAGAGGCCGAGCCGGAGCAGCAGCGGCGGGGCCAGCAGCAGCACGGCGATCAGCAGCGAGGCCATGGCGCCCACCAGCACGGCGGCGGCGGCGCAGTCCTTGGCGATGCGGGCCAGGGGGTGGAACTGGCGGCCGATGGCCAGATCCACCACCGCCTCGGTGGCGGTGTTGATCAGCTCCAGCACCAGCACCGCCGCCACCGTGAGCACCAGCACCGCCAGCTGCGGTGCCGGCAGCTGCAGCCACAGGCCGAGCCCGAACACCATCGCCCCGGTGAACACGTGGATGCGGAAGTTGCGCTGGCTGCGGAAGCCGTAGAGCAGTCCCTGGGCCGCGTAGCGGAAGCTGGCCGGCAGGTCGCTGGCCACCGTCCAGGCCCCCAGTCGCGCCGTGCGCCCGCGCCGCCTCACCATCGGCGCCATGGCCAGGAGGCCGGCCTGCCGATCTTCGGGGCCCTGGGGGGCGGGAGCAGGAAGGGGCAGAGGCGGCACAGTCCTCGCGGGCATCGGTCGAACCTTACCCCTGGTGTCCAGGCTGAACCCATCACGTCAGCAAACGCTCCTGCTCACCTCAGCAAGCGCTCCTGCCGCGCCAGCATCGCTGCCAGGCTGGCCTCATCGGGGTGGTCCCAGCCCAGCAGGTGCAGCAGCCCGTGGCTGGCCAGGAACTGGAGCTCACGCACCAGGCCGTGGCCGTGCTCGCCGGCCTGGCGGGCGGCCGTCTCCAGGGAGATCACGATGTCACCCAGCTCCAGGGGCTCAGCATCCGGCAGCTCCTCGGGTGCAGCCAGGGGCAGGGGCGGCGCCTGATCCACACCGGCGTCGCGGGCGGCGAAGGCCAGCACGTCGGTGGGGCCGGCCAGTCCGCGCCAGTGGGTGTTAAGACCAGCGATCTCGGGATCGCTCACGAGGTTCAGCCCCAGGCTGTAGGCGGGCGCCCCCAGCTCCGGTGGGAGCTCGGCGGCCAGCTGTCCCAGCCAGCGGCTCAGCAGCTGATGCCAGGGCCCGGCGCCGTCGTCGGGTTCGGCCCACGGGCCGGCGGCTGCGATCAGCTCCGGCGGCAGGGCCGCGTCAACGGAGAAGGCCAGATCCACCGCCACGGCAGGCGCGGCCACCTCAGCCGCCAGGCAGCTGGGGCCGGCCCAGCCAGGCGATCAGGGTGATGAAGGCCAAAAAGCCCGCGGCCGTGAGGCCGAAGTGCAGCAGGCTCTGGCGGCCCTTGCGCACCATGTTGCGCATCGCCAGCTTCACGAAGCTGGGCTTGGTCTCAGTCATCGCCGCCGCCTCCCGCCGTCTCCACGCCGGCGTGCAGCAGGCTCTGGATGAAGGGATCGAGGTCGCCGTCCATCACCCCCTGCACGTCGGTGGTCTCGTGCTGGGTGCGCAGGTCCTTCACCATCTGATAGGGGTGGAACACGTAGTTGCGGATCTGGTTGCCCCAGGCCGCCTCCACCATGTCGCCGCGGATGTCGGCGATCTCGGCGGCCCGCTGCTCCTGGGCGATCACCAGCAGCTTGGCCATCAGCAGGGCCATGGCCTTCTCCTTGTTCTGCAGCTGGGAGCGCTCCTGGGTGCAGCGCACGGCCAGGCCGGTGGGGATGTGCAGGATGCGCACGGCCGTCTCCACCTTGTTGACGTTCTGGCCGCCGGCGCCCCCCGAGCGCGAGGTGGTGATCTCCAGATCCTTCTCAGGGATGTCGAGCTTCACCTCTTCCTCGATCTTGGGCATCACCTCCACGCCGGCAAAACTGGTCTGGCGCTTGTCGTTGGCGTTGAACGGCGAGATCCGCACCAGCCGGTGGGTGCCCTTCTCGTTGCGCAGGTAGCCGTAGGCGTAGCGGCCCTCGATCTCGATCGTGCAGCTCTTGATGCCCGCTTCCTCGCCCTCGCTGAGCTCGTCCACGGTCACCCGCATGCCGTGGTCCTCCGCCCAGCGTGTGTACATGCGCAGCAGCATCTGGGCCCAGTCCTGGGCGTCGGTGCCGCCGGCACCGGCGTTGATGCTGATCACGGCGCCCTCCTTGTCGTAGGGACCGGAGAGCAGGCGCTCCAGCTCCCAGCGGTCGAGGTCGGCCCGGAGGGTCTGCAGGCCCCTGTGGGCCTCCTGCAGCAGGTCGGCGTCGGGCTCCAGCTCGTGGAGTTCCAAGGTGGCCTCGGCGTCGCCCACGAGGGAACGCCATCGGCTCAGCTGCTCGAGCTGGGCCTTGACCTCATCGAGCTGGCGCATCTTGGCCTGGGCCGCCTTCTGGTCGTCCCAGAAATCGGGCTGGGAGGCCAGCTGCTCCAGATCCTGCTGACGGGCTGTTAGGGCAGCTTCGTCAAAGACAGTCCTGGGCCAGGCCCAGGCGATCGGTGAGCTCGGAGAGGTCGCGCTTGAAGTCGGTGAGGTCGAGCGGCGCGCTGGTGGCGGGTTGGCTGCCGGCGGTGGCGGTCACGGCGGTGGTGGGAAGCGTGGCGATCTTGCCTTGACCGTACTCAATGGCGCTGGCGGCTGCTCCGGGGCGATGGCGGCTGCTCCGGCGCGGGCCCTGACCTGGCCTGCCGCGTGTCACTTCTAGGATCCGCCCACCTGTGGAGCGGCCCCGATGGCGGCGAAGGTCGAGATCTACACCTGGCGGTTCTGTCCCTTCTGCATTCGCGCCAAGGCACTGCTCGATCGCAAGCGGGTGGCCTACAGCGAGTACGCCATCGACGGAGATCAGACCGCCCGCGCGGCCATGACCGAGCGGGCCGACGGTCGCAGCAGCCTTCCCCAGATCTTCATCGACGGCACCGGCATCGGCGGTTGCGACGAGCTCCATGCCCTGGAGCGCAGCGGCCGACTCGACGCCCTGCTGGCGGGCTGAGGCATGGCCAGCGCCCCAGCGGCCAGCCCCGCGGGCAGCGGTGCCCAGCTGTTCGTGATCGACCCGGTCGAGCGCCTCAATCCGGCCAAGGATTCCAGCGTGGCCCTGATGCAGGCGGCCGAGCGCGCCGGACTGCCGGTGTGGGTGTGCACCACCAGTGAGCTGATGGCCCGCCAGCACGCTGGCTCATCGGCCGCTGCCGACGCGGGTGCCAGAGCTGATGGGGCCGCTGGCGGTCACAGCGCCTGGGCCCGGGCCCGGCCGCTGCGGGCCCAGCCCTGGCACGGGCTCGGCGATCCCCAGCTGCTGCCCCTGGCGGCCTTCGCCCACGTGTGGATGCGCAAGGATCCGCCGGTGGATGAGGCCTACCTCTACGCCACCCACCTGCTGGAACTGGCCGAGCGCCGGGGAGTGCGCGTGATCAATCGCCCCGCCGCCCTGCGGGCCTGGAACGAGAAGCTCAGCTCCCTGCGCTGGAGCCACCTGATGGCGCCCACGCTGGTGGCCAGCCGCGTGGACACCCTGGCGGCCTTCACCGCTCAACACCGCGAAGTGGTGCTCAAGCCCCTGGGCGGCCGGGCCGGCCAGGGGGTGGTGTTCGCCGCCGCCGGCACCCCCGGCCTCGGGGCGCTGCTGGAGCTGGTCACCGCCCAGCAGACCCTGCCGGTGATGGTGCAGGCCTTCCTGCCCGGGGTGAGCGCCGGTGACAAGCGCATCCTGCTGGTGGACGGGGAGCCCCTGGGGGCGGTGAACCGGGTGCCCAGCGGCGGCGAATTCCGCAGCAACCTGGCGGTGGGAGGCCAGCCCCAGGCCACCGAGCTCAGCGAGGCGGAGCGCCGCATCTGCGCCGAACTGGCACCGGCCCTGCGGGCCGAGGGTCTGTTCTTTGTGGGCATCGATGTGATCGACGGCCGCCTCAGCGAGATCAACGTCACCAGCCCCACCGGCATCCGCGAGGTGGAGCGCCTGGGCGGGGTTCCCCTGGCCGATCAGACCATCGCCCGGCTGCCCGGAGTTCCGCCCCCCGACTGATCCTCCAGCACGGTGCCGCAGCGGTGGCAGAAGCGGGCGCCGGCCAGATGTCGCTCCTCGCCGCAGCGCCGGCAGCGTTCGGGGCCGAGGCGCGGACTGGCCGGGCCGGCCTTGCCCTCATCGCCACGTCCCAGTTCGGCGGTGACGATGCCGGTGGGCACGGCGATGATGCTGTAGCCCAGCAGCATCACGGCCGAGGCGGCCACCCGGCCCAGGGGGGTGACCGGGGCCACGTCCCCGTAGCCCACGGTGGTGATCGTCACGATCGCCCAGTAGATGCTCGTGGGAATGCTGATGAAGCCGCCGGCTTCGCCCTCGATCACATACATCAGGGCGCCGATGATCACCACCAGATTCACCATCATCAGCAGAAAGATGAGAATCTTGCGGCGGCTCGCCAGCAGGGCCTCCTTGAGGCGCTCGGCTTCGCTGATGTAGAGCCCCAGCTTGAGAATCCGGAACACCCGCATCAGCCGCAGGATGCGGATCACCGTGAAATATTTCCCTCCGATGGCGCCGAGGCCCAGCAGCGGCGGGATGCTGGCGAGGAAATCGACGATGCCGAAGAAGCTGCGGGCGTACTGCAGGGGGCGCTCACTGCAGAGCAGGCGCAGCAGGTATTCGAGGCTGAACAGGCTCGAGAAGCCCACCTCCAGCCAGATGAACAGACCTCCGAAGCGGGCCTGCAGGCTGGGGTCGCTCTCCAGGCCCACCGCCACCACGCTGAGCACGATCAGAACCAGCAGAACGAGGTCGAACTGCTTGCCGGCCGGCGTGTCGGCCTTGAAGATGATGCGCTCCAGTCGCCGCCGGCCCGCCGCCTGGCGCAGCAGCAGGGCCGCCGCCAGCAGCGCCAGCAGCAGGGGCACGGGCAGCGTCAGCAGCGTCACGGGAGCAGGCTCGCCTGAATCGCCAGGTTCGCTCCCGCGTCAACACCCTGCCGCCCTGAAACCTGCCGCTTCGAATCCTGGCGCGCCGATCAACGGCCGGGAACGGGCAGGTTGAGCTG
>JAWOBH010000153.1:0-14491 GCA_046498125.1 Prochlorococcaceae cyanobacterium
TCGGGATCGAACGAACGCGAGTTCGGCCCATACCAGGGCCGGCGCACCGTTTCCGACCTGGACACATAGAGCGTCAGCGAGCGGGAGGTGGGCACCCCCAGGGCATGCATCAACTCCTGGGCCAGAAACTCGCGCACGCTGGAGCGCAGCACGGCATGGCCATCGGCGCCACGGCAGTAGGGCGTGGGGCCACCGCCTTTGAGTTGCATCTCCCAGCGCCGGCCGTTGAACACGCCTTCGAACACGGAAATGGCCCGGCCGTCGCCATAGCCGTTGCCGGTGCCGAACGGGCACTGCTGGGTGTATTCGGTGCCGTAGATCGAGAGGGCATAGCCGGTGGCCCAGCCGTACGGGCGCATCGGGCCGGTGGCCACGCCGATATCGCCGGAAAACAGACGGCGGAACTCCTCGTCGTGGGCCAGCGTCTCGCCCAGGCCCAGCTCCTGGAACAGGGTGCTGCTGTGCGCCACGTACTCCGGCGCTGGAATCGGTGTTGGTGTCACCGGCACGTAATGACCGGAGAACACCTGGCGGGGCTGGTGATCGCGGCCATCGCTGCTGGCCTGCGGATCGGCCTGCAGGCAATCCAGCAGCGAATAGTCGGCCCGTTGTGCAAACTCCGCGAACGTGGTGATCGTCACTGGTGTCGTCACTGGTGTCGCCACTCTTGTCGGCACGGGTCTCTCGGGTGTTGGGCGGCCTGGGGTTGGCCCAGGCGCTGAGGTGATCATCCTGGCGAACCTGCCGCCATCAGCGGCGGGGTTGGCCCTGTGAAGGGGCCAGGCCCCTCAGCTCCCCTGTTCCAGTGCTTCGAACCCCGCCACCACTTCCAGCAGTTCCGAGGTGATGGCGTTCTGGCGCTCCCTGCGGTAGGCGTGGTTGAGGTCTGCCAGCCGTTCCTCCAGGTTGCCCTCGGCGCCATGCATGGCCGCCAGGCGGGCCGCGTTCTCGCTCGCCAGCGACTCGATCGCGGCCCGGTGCAGCGACACGGTGATGATCTCGCGCACGATCGCCCGGAACAGCTCCGTCGGCTCCCCCACCAGCAGCGGCCTGGCGCGCGATTCCCAGGGCCTCTCCCAGAGCCGCTGCAGCCAGGTGGTCTCGAGCGGCAGCAGCTGCATCACCACCGGCTCGCTGCGGGCCGTTCCCACCACCTGATGGTGGATCAGCAGCAGCCGATCGGGAGGATCCGCCCCCAGGCGCCAGGCTTCGATCAGGTGCAGCAGGTCCTGGATCAGGCGGGTGGTGCCCTCCACCGCGTGGGGCAGGCCGAAGCTGCGCTCCACCTCCTCTCCGCCCGCCTCCAGCAGGGCGACCAGGCGCCGGCCCACCACGGCCTGGCGGATGTCGCCGGGCTCGGGCGCGAGCTCCCGCAGCAGCTGCCGGTGACGGGCCATCACCGCTTCGTTGAAGCTGCCGCACAGGCCCTGGTCGGAGCCGAACAGCACCACCCCCACCCGCCCGGGGACGGTGTCTTCGGCGGTGAGGAAGGGCGGCAGCTCGGCACCCGCCTGGAACCGCCGGTCCTGCAGGAAGGCATGCAGGGCCAGCTCCACATTGGCGCCGTAGCCCTGGAGCGATTCCCGCACCGTCTCATAACGGCGCACCGCCACCCGCGCCATGGCCTTCATCGTGCGCACCACGCCCTGAAGGTCCTGGAGCATGTGGATGCTGCTGCGCAGCTGCTCGAGTTGCGCCATCAGCCCTGCTGCTCCTCTTCCGACCCCTCCAGGTTCTGGCGGCGCAGGAAGCGGCGGATCGCGGCTTCGAGGCGCTCGCGGTCGTCTCTGCTGAAGTCCTCGCCCGCCTCGATGCGGTCGCACAGCGCCGGTTCGTCGGTCTCCAGGGCCCGGCCCAGGGGCTCCTCGATGGCGCTGATGCGATCCTCCGCCACCTCATCGAGCAGTCCCTGGGCCACCGCATGCAGCAGGCCCACCTGGCGGGCCACGCTGAGGGGGCGATGCAGGGGCTGCTGCAGCACCCGGCGGATGCGGCGACCGCGCTCGAGCTGGTGCCGTGTGCTGCTGTCGAGCTGGGTGCCGAAGCGGGTGAACAGCTCCATCTCCTGAAACTGGGAGTAGCTCAGCCGCAGCGGGGAGGCCACCTCCCGCAGGGCCGGCAGCTGCGCCCGGCCCCCCACCCGTGACACCGAGCGGCCCACATCCACGGCGGGATAGATGCTCTTGCGCATCAGTTCGGGCGAGAGATAGACCTGCCCGTCGGTGATCGAGATCAGGTTGGTGGGGATGTAGGCGGAGATGTTCTCGGCCTGGGTCTGGATGATCGGCAGCGCCGTGAGCGACCCCCCCCCCTGCGCCTCGTTGAAGTGGGTGGAGCGCTCCAGCAGCCTGGAATGGAGATAGAAGATGTCGCCGGGATAGGCCTCCCGACCCGGCGGACGCCTGAGCAGCAGGGACAGTTCCCGGTAGGCATGGGCATGGTGGCTGAGATCGTCGTAGACGATCAGCACGTCGCGCCCCCGCTCGGCGAAGTATTCCCCCATGGTGGTGGCGGCGTAGGGGCTGAACACCTGCAGCCCGGGGGAATCGTGGCCCGCCGCCACCACCACGATCGTGTAGTCCATCGCGCCGCCCCGGCGCAGGGTTTCCACCACGTCGGTGATCGCCGCCGAGCGCTGGCCGATGGCGCAGTAGATGCACAGCACATCCTTGCCCTTCTGGTTGAGGATCGCGTCCACGGCGATGGTGGTCTTGCCGGTCTGGCGGTCGCCCACGATCAGCTCCCGCTGGCCCTTGCCGATCGGGATCAGCGCATCCACCACCTTCCAGCCGGTCTGCAGCGGTTCATGCACCGCCGCGCGCGCCAGGATCGGCGGGGCCGGTCGTTCCAGCGGCCAGCGTTCCTCCGTGGCCGGTGCCCGCCCGCCGTCGAGGGGTTCCCCGAGGGCGTTCACCATCCGTCCCAGCAGGGCCTCCCCCACCGGCACGTCCATCACCCGGCCGGTGCGCACCACCTCGTCGCCCGCCCGCAGTCCCCGGCCGGGGCCGAGCAGCACCACGCTCACCGCGTCGGCGTCGAGGTTGAACACCACCCCCTGCAGCGGCGATCCCCCCGGTTCGCGTGTCCGCGACGGGAACGTCACCAGTTCGTTGGCCTTCACCCCTGCGAGCCCATGCACCACGGCGATGGCGGCCCGCAGGGAGCGCACCACACCCGTCTCGCGGAAGCTGAGCTCCGCCCGGTGCTCATCGAGCACGGCGCGGAAGTGCGCGAAACTGCGCTCCGCCAGCCCGTTCAGCTCAGCCACCGCCGGCCCGCACCACGTCATCGCCGGGCGCACCGGAGACCGCTTCCGAGAGGCTGGCCTCGAGGTCGGTGAGGTACGCATCGAGGGTCCAGCCGATCGTTTCGGTGCCGGTGCTCAGCTCGATGCCGCAGAGCAGCTCCGGCTCCTGCTCGAACACGAGGCCTTCGGTGTCGAGGGGCGGCAGGCATGCGGCCAGCCGGCGGCGCAGCTCCTCACGCCGGTCGTCTCCAACGCCGAACCCCGTGCGCAGCCTGGCGCCACCTCCGTCCTGCTTCAGGGCCCCCAGCAGCGCCTCGCGCCGCTCCGGCTCGAGCTGCTCGAGACGATCGAGAAAGCGGGCGATCACCTGGTCTTCCAGATCCACGGAGGCCAGATCGGCAAGGGCCCGGCGGGCCAGCGCCTGCACCTGGTCGAGCAGCCTGGCACCGATCCGCTCCAGGGTGGACTCCCGCTCCCGCTCCAGATCCTCCCGCCAGCGTTGCCGCTGCTCCTGCAGGTCGTGACGCATCTGCTCCACCGTGCGCCGCCGCTCCTCCTGCACCTCCTTCCTGGCCTCGTCGAGCCAGTCCTGCTTCTCGGCCTCCAGCTGCTCGCGCAGACGCCGGTGCTCAGCGAGTTCGGCCTCGGCCTCCTCCTGCCGTTGCCTGGCCTCCTGCCAGTCCCGCTGGATGGCTGCCTTGCGCTTCCCCATCACCGATAGAACCGGCTTGTAGAGGAACCACCTCAGCAGACCCATGAGGATCAGGAAGTTGATGATCTGGGCAACAACAATGAACCAGTCAACAAGCATTTCAAAGGCTCTTGAAATACACCCAGAAAGGATTCACGAAGATCAGCACCATGGCCACCACCAGGCAGTAGATGGCTGTGGATTCCACCATCGCCAGGCCCACAAACAGGGTGCGGGTGATCACGTTCGCCTTGTCGGGCTGCTGGGCCAGGGCGCCGAGGGCCCGGGCCACCGCCCAGCCCTCCCCCAGGGCGGGACCGATCGAGCCCAGGGCCATCGTGAGACCGGCGACCACGATGGAGGCCACTCCGATCAGGGCGAGATCACTCATGGTTGTTTCCCTCTGCTGACGCTCGGTGCTTCTTCTGGATGCTAGCCGCGGAGGAGATATAGACCAGTGCCAGCACGGCGAACACATACGCCTGAATCACGCCGATCACGAGCCCCAGCAACTGCATCACAACCGGCACGAACAGAGGAACGATCGAGAGCAGAATCGCGGTGATCAGGTTGCCGCTCATGATGTTGCCGAACAGGCGCATCGCCAGCGCCAGCGTGCGCGAGAATTCCCCGATCACCTGGAAGGGAAGCATCAGCGGTGTGGGCTGCAGGTAGGAGCGCAGATAGCTGATCAGCCCCAGCCTGCTGATGCCGTGGATCGGCACCGCCACGAACACGCACAGGGCCAGCCCCACGGTGGTGGAGAGCGAACCGGTGGGAGGCTCGTAGCCGGGTACCGGTGCCAGCAGGTTGGACACCACGATGAACAGAAACAGGGTGCCCACCAGCGGCAGATAGCGTTCGCAGGGCTCGCCGGTGACCTCCCGGATCTGGCCGCAGATGCCCTCCACCACCAGTTCGAGCATCGCCTGCAGGTTGCCGATCCTCGGCCCGGTGGTGAGCTGACGGGTGATCAGGGCCGCGATCACCACCAGCAGCAGCATCGTGAGCCAGGTGAACACGATGGTGGCGCTGAGGGGGAAGGGTCCCCAGCGGGCGATCACGATCGAGTCGGGGCTCAGCTGCATCGTGGGTGTTCAGGGTGTGAAGGGGTGCTCAGCTGTCCCCGGTGGGCTTCCAGCGCAGGATCAGCAGGGTGCGCATGGCCAGGAATCCCAGGAAGGCCATGCCCAGCCGTCCCCAGGACTCCTCCGCCAGCAGGGCCAGGGAGGGGAGCACCACCCCCAGCCGCAGCGCCGCGCTGCCGAGCATGAGCCGCAGTGGGTTGCCGGCCTGCGGCAGGCGCCGCACCGTGAACCACAGCCCGGTGAAGAACAGCCCCCCCATCAGGGCGCCGACGGCGAAGGCGAGGGCCAGGCTGATCGGGGTGTCCATGGCGGGCAGGCCGGGCAAGGTGGGTGGCGGTCAGTGGGTGGCGGTCAGTGGCTGCTGGTCAGTCGTCGCGCTGTTCGCGCTGGATCCAGGTCCAGGCATTCCAGCAACCGAGGGCGACGCCGAGGCAGAGCATGGTGAGGGTCCAGGAGTAGGAGCCGGGAAAGCGGCGATCGATCCAGAGGCCAAGGGCGATGCCGAGCAGCGTGGGGATGCTGACCGCCCACCCCACCATGCCGAACACGCCCAGCCCCTTCCACACGCTCCGCTCGCCTTCGGCCCGGGCCCTGAGGCGACGGCGGCGGCGCGCCTCCACCGCGGCGCGGAAGGCCCGCTCCTCCTCGGGACCGGACATGGGTGGGGGCGTCCCGCTCACGACCCCACCCCGCCGAGCTCGATGATTCCCTTCATGAAGCTCGCCTCGAGCCGATCGAGCACCCGCCGGAGCTGGCGTTCGTTCTCGTCGAGGCGCAGTACGTCCTCCTCCAGCCTGCGCCGCAGGCTGTCCAGGTCGGGGCTGGGCACGGCCCGCCGCACCGTGATCACCACCGCGTCGCCGCGCTTGACCAGCAGACCCTCGTCGATGGCCACATAGCCCTCGGCCCCCTCGCCCCCCTCGTCCGCCTCCGCCGCGGGGCTGCTGCGGTACTCCACGATGCCGGGCACCAGGCCGGTCAGCAGGTCCACATGCTGCGGCAGCAGCGTGAAGCTGCCGAGCGCCCCCTCGGCGGACACGCGGCTGACCGCCGTGCGCAGCACCTCGCGGCCGGGCACCAGGATCCGCAGCTCCACTACCGCTCCACCTCCTCGATGCCGCCCACCATGTAGAGCGCCGACTCCGCCACATCGGCGAACTCGTCGTCCAGGATCCGCTCGCAGCCCTCGAGCGCCGCGCTCAGGGGCACGGTCCTGCCGGGCTTGCCGGTGAACTGCTCGGTGGAGTGGAAGGGCTGGGTGAGGAACCGTTCCAGCCGGCGGGCCCGGTTCACCATCTGCCGGTCGCTGATTGACAGCTCCTCGATGCCGAGCATGGCGATCATGTCCTTGATCTCCTCATAGCTGGCCAGGGTTTCGCGCACGGCCAGGGCCACCTCGTAGTGGCGGTCGCCGGCCACGCTGCGGCTCATCAGGCCCGAATTGGAGCGCAGCGGCTCCACGGCGGGATAGAAGCCCT
This sequence comes from Prochlorococcaceae cyanobacterium, assembly GCA_046498125.1. Classification (GTDB taxonomy): domain Bacteria; phylum Cyanobacteriota; class Cyanobacteriia; order PCC-6307; family Cyanobiaceae; genus NIES-981. The sequence continues at coordinate 6,505 of JAWOBH010000153.1, forward strand.
GACTGGCCCGCTTGCGCGACAGCACGATCGAGGCGGAGAGGTGGGCGAAGGTGTGCACGGCCGCCGGATCGGTGAAATCGTCGGCCGGCACATACACCGCCTGCACCGAGGTGATCGCGTTGCCGCCGGTGCTGGTGATCCGTTCCTCGAGGGCCGCCAGCTCGGATGCCAGCGAGGGCTGGTAGCCCACGCGGCTCGGCAGCTCCCCCATCAGCCCGGACACTTCCTGGCCGGCCTGGATGAAGCGGTAGATGTTGTCGATCAGCAGCAGCACGTCGCGATGGGCGTCATCGCGGAAGTACTCGGCCATGGTCAGGGCGGCATGGCCCACCCGGAAGCGGGCTCCGGGGGGTTCGTTCATCTGGCCGAACACCAGCACGGTGTCCTTGAGCACGCCGGTGTCCGCCATCTCCCGGTGCAGCTCCTCCCCCTCACGGCTACGTTCACCGATGCCGCAGAACAGGCTCACCCCCTGGTGCTGCATCACCATGTTGTGGATCATCTCGGTGATCAGGATGGTCTTGCCCACCCCGGCGCCGCCGAACAGCCCCGCCTTGCCCCCGCGCTCCAGCGGCGCCAGCAGGTCGATCGCCTTGATGCCGGTCTCGATGATCTCCGCCTGGCTCACCTGCTCCCGCAGCGGCACGGCGCCCTGATGGATCGACCGCCAGGCGACATCCCCCAGCGGGCCGCCGTCGTCGATCGTCTCGCCGAACACGTTGAGCATGCGGCCGAGCAGGGCCTCCCCCACCGGCACCCGCAGCGGGCGGCCGCGATCGATCACCGGCGCGCCCCGGTAGAGGCCGGCGGTGGGGCACAGGGCGATGGTGCGCACCACATCGGCGTGCAGATGGGACACCACCTCCAGCACCACCTCGCCGTCGGGGCCGGCCTCCAGCTCGTGCAGCAGATCCGGGAGATGGTCGGTGAAACGCACGTCCACCACGCTCTCCCGCACGGCCACCACGCAACCGCCGTTGGCTCCGGAGTTGGTGTGGGCGTTGGCTCGGGGTTCCGCTCCAGGCTCGTGCGACATGGCGCCGGGCGTCAGCAGTCCTCCCTTCGTACGGTACGGGAAACATCCGGCAGCGGCTCATGGGTCGGACCCGCCCTCGAACACCGGCATGGCTTCTGCTCGGGCTGCTCCTGCCGGGCATGCCGCCGGCGCGGGCTTCGCTGCTGCTCGATTTCGACACCTCCCGCGCCATCTGGCGCAACGATGGCGACCCCGGCGTCGAGGGTCGCCAGGGTGGCGAGTCCCGGGCCCTCGCGGCAGACCCGATATTCGCGTTCCCCCTGGCGGCCTCCGGGGACCTGCGTTTCCCCCCCTGCCGCGCCCTGCCCGAGGCGGTGCGCGGCGACTGCGTCGGCCCACTCCTGCCGGCCGGCGGGCCGGAGCTGGTGCTCACCACCCCCCTCACCCCCGAACTGCGCCGGGCCTACCTGCCGCTCTGGCCCCTGGCGCGGCCGGCCCTGCCGCCGGAGCAGGAGGAGCTCGCCGAGGCGATGCGGCAGCTGAGCCGTCACCTCTCCGTGGCCATCCACCACCGGGATCTGCCAGGCCTGCTGGTGCCGCTCAGCCAGGCCGCCCTGCGCGCCGAGGCGGCGGCAGCCGCGCCCACCCTGGTGGCGACGGCCCGCCGCAGCGAGCGGATGGCGGAGGTGCTCGCCGATCTGTGGCGGATCCGCAACGCCCTCTCCTCCCGCGACCTCAGCCTTCCCTGCGACACCCTGGAGCGGCATGCCCTGCTGTTCAACCAGGCGGCTGGGGAGCCGGCGGTGCGACTTCAGCGTCAGCGGCCGCCAGGCATCTGCCTGTTCTGCGCCAACGTCTGCACCCTGGAGTCAGCCGACCGCCTGCTGGCCGACATGAAGCACTCCCTGATCCGGGTCCTGGGTGAGGGGACGCACCAGGGAACAGCCCAGGAGCGGCTGCCCCCATCCTGACGCGCCGGACCTGACCTGACAGGCATTCCAGACCGGCATTCAGGAGTCAATCCCGGCATTCAGGAGTCAATCAAAGACATTCCCGTGCCGATAGCGCTCTTCATGACCGGCCGCCTCAGTCAGGGATGCAACATTCTCGCGTGTGAAGAATCCCTCGTATCCCATACAGCGCTGCACGTATTCGGTAATCAGCAAGGAATGAGATGAGCTCTTGGAGAAGATCTGCTTGAGGTCAGGCGCATCTGTGCATTCGCCAACAACATCGGCAAGGAACGCAATGCCCGCTTCCCGTAGCTTGCGCACAACATGGTCCACGTTGGTCTCGCCATTGGTGTGGCCATCGGCCACTTCCAGGGCCATGTGATGCATGCGACGTCCGAAGTTGCGAACAAAGTCTTCGGTGGGCATGGGCAGATTCACCAGCGAATTCAGGTATGATGGTGTGTTGTTGGCAGTAAATACCCTGGCTGGCGAGATCTTATCGTCGCTGATTCTGGGGTCCCGGGTGACATTGGTCGACGAGTTCATTTCGTTGATGTTGTATGCACCCCAGAAATAATACGGAACCATGGTCAGGTACTCGAGAATTGAATCCTCTCTTTCGCCCGCCAGTACCCGGGTGGCCATGTGATCGAGTCCCAGCACCTTGCCCTCCAGGCCAAGCTCTAGGTGCGTGTCGGCCGCCTCAAGCATCGGACGCTCCGTGTCATCGTCCAGCAGAACCCGATCTCCAAGGTCCAATGGTGCCAGCGATTCGAGTGGCAGATCAACAAAGCCCACGCGATTGTAGGTGTGATCTGATAAAACACTGAAGATCAGGTGATCATGAGCATAATGTCGATGGGCGAAGAAGGGATTCTTGGTTTCGCCTGGATAGACAAACCGGATGTTCTGCGATTCCAGAACCTCGCGGGTCGCCTTGGCTGAACTCGTGGCATACACCTCGCCAATGTATCGGGCGTTCGGTCGCTTTGCTGCCAGCGGATACATCAGGTTCCAGCGTGTTGTTTCATCCTCAAATTCGGCCGTGAGCGGCTCCAGCACGATCATCCGCGGCCAGCGCGGATCGGCCGCCAGCAGGTACACCCGGTGGGTCTCCATCAACCAGCATTCCCGGAATCTGTAGGGACCCATCAGGGCCAGTTCCGCCAGGTAGGGAATCCCATGGCCGTGGTCGACCTGAATCACCACTGCGGCCATCGATCCCACCAGCTCGTCAATCCCGCTGCGGGCCCGGCGTTCATACACCTGAGGCAGGTATTCCTCAAAAAACGCAGTGTTTTTCTTGTCACCTCTCGGCTTGTAGGCGAGCAGATCAAACTCTGATTTCAAGATGTTGAACCGTTCACATCAATCCTATTGTCCCGGCCGGGAATCCCGCCGGCAACGGGCCCTCCCCTGCCCCAGCTCTCACGGGGGTTGCAGCCGCCATAGGCTCAGCCCCCGCGAAACGCATCACCGATGGCCAAGCCCCAGTTCTCCTACGAACCGATCGAGGCCTTTGGTGAAGGGCTCACCACCCGCCGCCCCTGGAACACCGAGGCCCTGGCGAGGGTGGAGCGCCTCAACGGTCGTGTGGCCATGCTCGGCTTCGCTGCAGCCCTGATCGGCGACTGGCTCACGGGCTATGGCCCCGCCGGCCAGCTGCTGGCCCTGCTGCGCTGGTATCTGGGCTGAACCCGCCACGGCGAGACAGGCGCCATCACGATGCGCAACCCAGCGAGCCTCGCCCGGCGGCCACGGCTCTGGCGTCTCTCCCTGGTGTTCGCTCTGGTGCTGGGGATCGCCGGCCCGTTGGCTGCTGGGCTCGACGCCGCGCCCGTGGAGCTCGCTGACGACACGCCGTTTGGCGTGCGAGCCCGGGTGGCGTCGCTTGACCCTGACTTTCGGGCCGCTGTGATTTCCGATCGCATTCGCACCCTCGCCAGGGATCTCCACCTCACCTACACCCGTGGCTTTCTGGAGAGCGAGCGTGTGCAGATCGGCGAAGTCATTGGTGATGTGGGGGAGAACATGTGGTGGAGAAGATGGGGCTGCGCCGTTGACCCTGCGCCGCTACCCCTTCCCCCGCATCAGCCCGTGGTGGAGCCCCACGCTGCCCAGCAGCGACACCGCGCTGAGCACGGCGAACTTGGCGGCCGTGGCCAGGGGCAGGGGCACCACCAGGAAGGCGGCGATCACGATCAGGGGTTGGTGAAACAGATACACCGAGAACCCCAACCGGTTGCCGTAGCGCAACAGGGGGTGGCCCACCCTGCGCCAGGGCCGCGCCAGGGCCAGCAGTGCCAGCACCCAGCACCAGCTGTTGAGGCCCCGAAACAGCTGGTAGGCCATGTAGGCCCCGGAGTAGGCCCGCTCGGGCACCTGCTGTGTGATCCCCAGGCCCAGCAGCACCGCCATGGTCAGCCCCGCCAGCGCGCACAGCCGCCAGCGGTGCTGATCGAGGGCCCCCCAGAGCCCGCGGCGCTGGCAGAACAGAAAGCCGTAAAAAAAGTAGAGCAGATACAACGACAGATTGGCCCAGTCGTCGTAGAGGTTCTGGAAGCCGATCCAGTGGGGCCGCAACAGGGCCTCCACCGCCATCAGCGGCAGCGCCAGGGCCATCAGCGCTGCCCCACCAGTCCCCGCCCACGGCCCATCCTCCCGGTCCGTGTCCTCCGCCCCCTGGCGCAGGTTCACCATCGCCGGCAGACAGGCGATGGAGATCACCAGCAGATAGGCCAGAAACCAGAGGTGGGCCCACTCGAAATGGCCGGCCGGACGCACCCCGTCGAAGAAGTGGGGGTAGAACTCCAGAAAGCCGCCGTTCTCCCGGCCGGCCTGCAGCTCCTGCAGATACACCTGGGGCGGCACCAGCACCAGGATGCCGGTCAGCAGCGGCAGCAGCAGCCGCCGCAGGCGCTCCCGCAGGTAGGCCCAGGCTGAGCGCGTCTGCAGGGAATACCAGCTGGCTGCACCCGCCAGGAAGAAGAACAGCGGCATGTGCCACTGGTGCACAAACTCCATGCCCACGCTCAGCACGGCACTGCTGCGGCCATCCACCACTGTCCGCCGACAATGAAGTTGGCCGGTCGGCGACAAGTTCGTTGGCCGGTTGGGTGAGTGCTGGAGACCCTGGTGCCGATGCGCAGGGACCAGGGGATGCCGGCACCACTGACCAGCCACCAACGCAACCTGTACATGGCGAAACGACGAGGTGGCAGCAGCCAGGAGGGGGCTGCAGCAGCGGCGGGCCTCTCCGTGCGCAGCGCCCGCCGGATGGAGAGGAACCAGCTGCAGCCGCGGGCGAACCAGCCCCGTGGCCGCACCCGACCGGATCCGCTGGTTGGTGTGTGGGAGGAGGAGCTGGTGCCGCTGCTGCAGCGGTCGCCGGCGCTGACGCCGATCACGCTTCTGGAGCATCTGCAGCGCCAGAAGCCTGATGTGGACTGGATTCCGCTGCAGCGAACCCTGCAGCGCCGGGTGCGGGACTGGAAGGTGCTGCACGGCCCGGATCCGGAGGTGATCTTCCCTTTGAGCTACGAGCCCGGCGAGATCGCCTTCTGTGACTTCACCCAGCTCAAGGGGGTGGAGGTGACGATCGGTGGCGAGGTGTTCCCCCATCTGCTGTTCCACTACCGCCTGGCCTGGAGCGGCTGGAGCTACGCGCAGGTGGTGCAGGGCGGCGAGAGTTTCGTCGCTCTCTCCGAGGGGTTGCAGAACGCCTTGGCGGCCTGTGGTGGGGTGCCAGCTGAACTGCGCACCGACCGGTTATCGGCGGCGTGCCGTAACCGCAACGGCAGTTTTTCAGCCGACATCACCCGCCGTTACCACGCCCTCTGCAGCCACTACGGCCTGGCCTACAGCCGCAACAACCTGGGGGTGGCGCATGAGAACGGCCGTGTGGAGAGTCCCCATGGCCATCTCAAACGGCGGATCGAACAGGCACTGCTGCTGCGGGGCAGCAGCGATTTCGAGTCGCTGGCTGCGTACCAGGCCTTCCTGGCTGAGGTGCTCGAGCAATACAACCGTCCGCGTCTGTGCCGGCTGGAGCAGGAACGTGCAGCGCTGCAGCCGCTGCCGCAGTTTCGCTTTGCCGACTACGACATCGAGCAGCTCACGGTGCGGCGCACCAGCACGATCGAGGTGCGCAGGGTGGTGTATTCGGTGCCGCCGCGGCTGATCGGCCAGCGGCTGACGGTGCGGATCTTCCACGACCGGCTGCAGCTGCTGCTGGGCCGCCAGGTCGCCTGCGAGCTGGCGCGGCTCCACGGCGGTGTGGAGCGCCATGGACGGGCGTGGAGCATCGATCTGGAGCACCTGATCGATGCGCTCAGGCGCAAGCCCCGGGCGCTTCTGCACTGCCGGTACCAGCGGGAGCTGTTCCCCGATGAACGCTGGTGGCAGCTGTGGCAGCAGCTGCGCCATGGCGGTGATCGTGACGCCGCAGCCCGGCTGATGGTGGAAGCCCTGCATGTGGGCTGCCGATTGGCGGGCTACGAACCGGTGCTGACCTGGCTCGAGAAGGCCCACCAACGGCAGGGGCTGTCGCTGGCGGCGCTGCAGCAACGCTTCCGGCTGCCGCCCCATCGCCCCCTGCCGCCCCAACGCATTCCTCAACACGCCCTGCAGAGCTATGACGACCTGCTTGTCCTCCGTGCCAAGGCCCCAGGCGGTGGAGGCTGCCCTGCCGATCCTGCTGCGGCAGCTGCGGCTGGCGCGGATCCGCTCCCACTGGCAGAGCCTCGCCTCGCAGGCTGAGGCGGAAGGCTGGAGCCACAGCCAGTTCCTCTATGCCCTGTGCGAGCAGGAGGTGGAGCAGCGACAGCAGGCCCGCCAGCAACGGCTGCTGCGATCGGCCCATCTGCCCTGGAGCAAGGCACTGGCGGACTACGACCACAGCGGCCGAATCGAGGCCGCCCCATGGCAGGAGCTGGAGGCCCTCACCCGCCAGAGCGAATGGCTGCAACGGGGCGAGAACGTGCTGCTGTTCGGTCCCAGTGGCGTCGGCAAGACCCATCTCGCCATCGGCATCGTCCTGGCGCAGATCGCTCTGGATCAGCCCTGCCGCTTCTACCCGGCCACGACATTGGTGCAGGAGCTGCAGAAGGCCCGCGCCGACTACAGCCTGCCGCAAGCGTTGGAGCGGCTGGACCGCTATCCGCTGCTGCTGATCGATGACATCGGCTATGTGCGGCGGGATGAGCAGGAGAGCAGCGTGCTGTTTGAACTGATCTGCCACCGCTACGAGCGCAGGTCGCTGCTGATCACCGCCAACCAGCCGTTCACGGCCTGGGATGAGATCTTCCCCAGCAGCTCCATGACCGTCGCGGCGGTGGACCGGCTGGTGCACCACTGCCACATCGTCGAGATCAGCGGCGACAGCCACCGCAGGACCCAGGCCAGCCGGCGCAGCGGCAGCAAGCAGCCGGAACAGCCATAGGACCAGACGACCTGTCGTCCGGCGACAACCCGGTGCCGATGGCGCCAGGCCCCGGTGGGGAGTTCCGCGCTGCCGGCGGACTATGGGGTCCGCCGGCTCGTGCGCTCCAGGGCAAGGTCCAGCAGAGATCTCAGCGCCCCACCGGTCAACCTGGTTGTCGCCTGATGCCGATCAGAAAAACCCAGAGCTGATGCGTGTTCTGGGTATTGGGTGGCTCAGTTTTCGTGTCGCCTCCACCGCCATCGCCCCCAGGTTGTCGCCGGCGACAACCTGGGGGCGATCAGATCCCCTCACCGGCCAACTTGATTGACGCCAACCGGCCAAGGGGGTTGACGCGGGACACACCACGTAGAAGCGTCCCAGCTCCCCCGCGTAGAACACGGCGGCGGAGTGATAGGCAATCAGCAGCATCACGGCCAGCAGCCGCAGCCAGTCCAGGTCGTGGGAGCGGGGCAGCACCGTCATCGGCGCCATGGTGGCGCGGCCTAGGGTCGCGCCAGCGCAGCCGGCCCATGAACCAGACCCTCAAAGGCATCAGCTATGTGAGCGTGTGGGTGCTGCTCTGGGGCCTGGCGTCGTCCCTGGCCGATTTCGTGCTGCTCGAGCGCCAGGCCTATG
>JAWOBH010000099.1:0-6435 GCA_046498125.1 Prochlorococcaceae cyanobacterium
GCCCACCCTGCTCAGCCTGCTGGCCGACCGGGAACTGAACGCCCGCTTCCTGCCCTGGTTGGTGCAGCGCCAGCTGCTGCTGGAGCGGGCCACCGCCGCCAGCTGTTCCCCCAGGTGCTGGGCGGCCTGGCGGTGCTCGGCGGGGGCCCGCTCCAGCAGCAGCTGGCGCTGCACCAGCCAGGGCAGGAAGCGGGCGTTCAGTTCCCGGTCGGCCAGCAGGCTGAGCAGGGTGGGCGAGAGCCCGAGGGTGAGCCGGGGCTGCTGACGGCGATCGCCGGCCGCCGCCTCGAGCACCGCCAGCAGGGGCAGATAGCACTCCTGCAGGGCCTGGAAGTACCAGTCCTCCTCCAGGGAACCGGCCTGCGCGCTGCGCACGTAGGGCAGGTGGGCGTGGAGGACGAGGGCCAGATCGCCGTTGCCCATGGCAGCGTCCCACTCACACCAATCTACGGGCGCGGTACGGTCGGGTCCGAGAGCGACGCGGCGTGATCCCTTCCCCACCAGGAGCCCCAGCCGGGCCATCCCCCGAGGGGGGAGGGCGGCGCCGGCGGCTGGTGCTGGCGGTGGACGGTCACAGCATGTTCTACGCCCAGCAGAAGCTGGGCTGGTTCTTCGATCCCCGCCGCCTGCTGGCCTACGCCGAAGGCCAGCCGGAACTGGAGCTGGCCAGCGCCTTCTGGTATGCGGGCCTGCGCGATCCCGGCGATCAGCGGCCCTTCCGGGATGTGCTCACCAGCCTGGGCTTCAGCGTGCGCACCCGGCCGCTGCGGGAACTCACGGGCGCTGCTGCGGCCGGCTCCGGGGGCGGCTCCGCTGGCGGCGAGGGGGAGTCGCGGCCCCACTACGTGCGCGCCAATCTCGATGTGGAGATCGCCGTGGACCTGATGGCGGTGGCTCCCCGCACCGAGGTGGTGTGGCTGCTGAGCGGCAGCCGCGATCTCGAGCGGCTGGTGGAGGTGCTGCGGGCCCGGGGACTGCAGATCGTGCTGATGAGCACCGAGGGGATGGTGGCGCGGGAGCTGCGCAACGCCGCCGACCGCTTCGTGGACCTGGCCGAGCTGCGGCCGCAGCTGGAGAAGGCCGAGGCCCTGCAGGCGCCGGTGTTCTCCCGCTGAAGGGGGGCGCCGGGCGTGCCCCTAGAATGCATCTAACTCATAATCAATCCGCATAGGGAGCCCACTGATGGCCCGCGACCCCGGCCGGGTGCTGATCTTCGACACCACCCTGCGCGACGGCGAGCAATCCCCCGGCGCCAGCCTCAACCTGGAGGAGAAGCTCGCCATCGCCCAGCAGCTGTCCCGCCTGGGGGTGGACATCATCGAGGCCGGCTTCCCCTTCGCCAGCCCCGGTGACTTCAACGCCGTGCAGCGCATCGCCGCCAGCGTGGGCACCCCCGAAGGGCCGGTGATCTGCGGCCTGGCCCGCGCCGCCGCCGGTGACATCAAGGCCTGCGCCGATGCCGTGGCCCCCGCCGCCCGCCGCCGCATCCACACCTTCATCGCCACCAGCGACATCCACCTGGAGCACAAGCTGCGCAAGAGCCGCGCCGAGGTGCTGGCGATCACCGCCGAGATGGTCGACTTCGCCCGCTCCCTGGTGGACGACGTGGAGTTCTCCTGCGAGGACGCCGGCCGCTCCGATCCGGAGTTCATGCATCAGGTGATCGAGACGGCGATCCGGGCGGGCGCCACCACGATCAACATCCCCGACACGGTGGGCTACGCCACCCCGGCGGAATTCGGCGCCCTGATCGCCGGCATCAACGCCCAGGTGCCGAACATCGACCAGGCGGTGATCTCGGTGCATGGCCACAACGACCTGGGTCTGGCGGTGGCCAATTTCCTGGAGGCGGTGAAGAACGGCGCCCGCCAGCTGGAGTGCACCATCAACGGCATCGGCGAACGGGCCGGCAACGCCTCCCTGGAGGAACTGGTGATGGCCCTGCACGTGCGTCGTCGCTACTTCAATCCCTTCCTGGGCCGCCCCGCCGACTCCAGCGAGCCCCTCACCGGCGTGCGCACCGAGGAGATCACCAAGACTTCGCGGCTGGTGAGCAACCTCACCGGCATGGCGGTGCAGCCCAACAAGGCGATCGTGGGCGCCAACGCCTTCGCCCACGAATCCGGCATCCACCAGGACGGCGTGCTCAAGCACCGCCTCACCTACGAGATCATCGATGCCCGCACCGTGGGTCTGGCCGACAACCGCATCTCGTTGGGCAAGCTGAGCGGCCGCAGTGCCTTCCGGGCCCGCCTGGAGGAGCTCGGCTACGAGCTCAGCCGCGAGGATCTCGACGACGCCTTCGCCCGCTTCAAGGAACTGGCCGACCGCAAGCGCGAGATCAGCGACCGCGACCTGGAGGCGATCGTGAGCGAGCAGGTGCAGCAGAACGACCAGGTCCAGTACACGCTCAAGAGCGTGCAGGTGAGCTGCGGCACCGGCGTGCAGCCCACCGCCACCGTGACCCTGATCAACGCCGACGGCGCTGAGCTCACTGAGGCGGCGATCGGCACCGGGCCCGTGGACGCGGTGTGTCAGGCCCTCAACCGCCTGGCCCAGGTGCCCAACGAGCTGGTGGAGTTCTCGGTGAAGAGCGTCACCGAGGGCATTGACGCCATGGGCGAGGTGACCATCCGCCTGCGCCACCAGGGCGCGCTCTACTCCGGCCACGCGGCCGACACTGATGTGGTGGTGGCGGCGGCCCAGGCGTTCGTGAATGCCCTCAACCGGCTGCTGGCCGGCAGCCAGACCCTGGCCCTGCACCCCCAGCGGGCGCCCCTGCCGGTGCTGGGGGATCTGCCCCTGGCCGAGCGGCCGCGGGTGTGATGGGACGCTCTGCGGTGAAACCGTCCCACTCGTCAGCACCACCCCCGCCAAGCCGAGCCTCGGCGCTGCCGGCGGCCCTGCAGCTGGTGCTGCTGCTGCTGGTGGCCCTGGCCATGCTGGTGCCGCTGCTGTGGCTGGTGAGCACCTCGCTCAAGGGCCCGGCCGAGAACATCTTCACCAGCCCGCCGGCCCTGCTCCCGGCCGAACCCAGCCTGGAGGCCTACCGGCGCCTGTTCGCCGACAGCCCGATGGCCACCTACCTGCGCAACAGCGCCATCGTCAGCGCCCTGGCGGTGCTGGCCAACCTCACCTTCTGTTCCCTGGCGGCCTATCCGCTGGCGCGCATGCGCTTCGCCGGCCGGGGGCTGGTGCTGGCGCTGGTGGTGGCCACGATCCTGATCCCCTTCCAGGTGGTGATGATCCCGCTGTATCTGCTGATGGTGCAGATCGGCCTGCGCAACACCCTCTGGGCCCTGATCATTCCCCAGGCGGCCACGGCCTTCGGCATCTTCCTGCTGCGCCAGAGCTTCCTGGGGGTGCCGGTGGAGCTGGAGGAGGCGGCCCGCAGCGACGGCTGCACGCCGATCGGCGAGTGGTGGAACGTGATGATCCCGGCCGCCCGGGCCGATCTGATCACCCTGGCGATGTTCGTGTTCATCGGCACCTGGAGCGACTTCCTCTGGCCCCTGGTGATCCTCGATGAACCCCAGCTCTACACGCTTCCCCTGGGCCTGCAGCAGCTGGCCAGCAGCTTCTCCCTCGACTGGCGCCTGGTGGCGGCGGGCTCGGTGGTGTCGATCCTGCCGGTGCTGGCCCTGTTCATCGGCCTGCAGCGCTACATCCTGCCCAGCGCCAGCGGCGACGCGGTGAAGGGCTGAGGCAAGGCTTGCTGTTCAGACGTGGGTCGCTGCTCAGGGCTGCGTCTCAGGGCTGGGCGGCGCCGCTGCGTTCGCTGAATGTGCCGGGCTGAGCGGGGGCCATGGTCGAACCCGCCGGGCCCCCGTCCGAGCCTCCACGCTCAGGGCCCCCGCGCTCAGGCGAGGGCACCGCAGGGAGCGGGGCGGCGGCACCACGGCTGAGCTGGCGCAGCTCGGTGCGGAGGGCGTCGGTTTCGGCCTGCAGCACATCGATGCGGGCGCTGTCGCGCTCCAGGGCCTGCAGCCGCTCCACGGCGTTGCGCAGTTGATCCTCCAGGCCGGTGGTGCGCTCCAGGGCGCGGCTGTTCTCCAGACCCTGCAGGCGCTGCTGGAGCTCCTGGACCCGTCTGGTCTGCTGGCGCGTCTGCACCAGCAGGGCCACGAACAGCACCGCCACCAGGGCCGTGAAGCCGGCCTGCAGCCACAGCACCCAGTCGGGCAGGGGCGGGAGGGGACCGGAGCCGGAACTGCCGCCGGTGGAGCCTGGGGCCAGGGGGCTGGGGTCCATCGGTTTGGCTCGCCTGAACCAATCCTGCCCGATGGCCACTGCTTCGACCGCCGCTGCCGTGATCGCCGCTGCCGTGATCGCCACTGCTGCGTGATCTCTCCGCCTGCGGCACAGTGGCTCGCACCTGGGCAGCGGTGATGACGATTCTGGTCACGGGGGGCGCCGGCTACATCGGCAGCCACACGGTGCGGGCCCTGCAGCGCGCCGGCCAGCCCGTGCTGGTGCTCGACAACCTGGTGTACGGCCACCGCGACATCGCCCAGGCGGCGCTCCAGGTGCCGCTGGTGGAGGGTCAGCTCGGCGATCGGCCGCTGCTCGACCAGCTGCTCCAGGGCAGCCATCCCCTGCTGCCGGCCGGGCCGGTGCGGGCGGTGCTGCACTTCGCCGCCTACGCCTACGTGGGGGAGAGCGTGGCCGATCCGGCCCGCTACTACCGCAACAACCTGGGCGACACCCTGGTGCTGCTGGAGGCGCTGCGGGCCGAGAGCGAGCGGCGCTCAGGCCAGGCCTCCGGCAGCGTCCAGATTCCGCTGGTGTTCAGCTCCACCTGCGCCACCTACGGCATCCCCGCACCGGATCAGATCCCGATCCGTGAGTCCACGCCCCAGCAGCCGATCAATCCCTATGGCCGCAGCAAATGGATGGTGGAGCAGCTGCTGGCCGACTTCGCCGCCGCCTATGGCCAGCCCAGTGTCATCTTCCGCTACTTCAACGCCGCCGGCGCCGATCCGGCCGGCGACCTGGGGGAGGACCACAACCCCGAAACCCACCTGATCCCCCTGGTGCTCGAAGCCCTGGCCGGCCGCCGCGAGGTGATCCAGGTGTTTGGCCGCGACTACCCCACCCCCGATGGCACCTGCATCCGCGACTACATCCATGTGGGCGACCTGGCCGCCGCCCACGTGCTCGGCCTGGAGCGTCTGCTGGAGCGCTCCGCTGACACGCCGCTGATCTACAACCTCGGCACCGGCCGCGGCTACTCGGTGCAGGAGGTGATCGACGCCGCCCGCAACGTCACCGGCGCCTCGCTCACCGTGGTGGACGCCCCCCGGCGGCCGGGGGATCCGGCCGAGCTGGTGGCCGATGCCGCCCGGGCCCACGCCGAGCTCGGCTGGCAGCCGCAGCGCTCCGACCTGGAGACGATCCTTGCCGACGCCTGGACCTGGCACCGGCGGCGCTGGGCCCAGGCTCAGGGCTGCTGATCGGGCACTCCCGGGTCCCCGGCCCCCCGGCTGGCGGCGGCCTGCAGCAGCTGGCCGGCCGTGGCCTCATACACCGCCTCGGCCTCTGCCGCACTGCGGCCGATGCAGGTCATGCCCAGCTTGCCGAACTCCGAGAGGCAGCCCAGCAGGTGGAAGACGCTGCCGCGCAGCTGGGCCGGGTCGTAGTGCAGTCCCGCCTCGGCCACGATGTCGATCAGGTCGATCGGCAGCAGCCCGCGCAGGCGTGGGTCGCAGAGGTTGTCGGTGGCCCGGTAGTAGAGCGGTGAGCCGGTGGGGGAGCGGAACAGGCCGCTGGCCGGATCCATGTGCCCGCTGGTGATGGCGTTGAGGGTCATGAACGTGTGGGTGGTGCCCCCCTGGCGCAGGTTCACCTCGATCGCCTGCAGGTCCCAGCGGCGGCCGCGGCGCCGGGCGATGAAATCCACCGCATAGCGCTCCAGGGCCCCTTCCGCCGCCAGCGCCTCCCCCACCGCCCGGCCGTAGGCCATCAGCTCCGCCCGGTAGGCCTCCGCCGCTGGAAACAGGCAGCCCAGGTAGGTCTGTCCGTTGGCGCCGCCGAGCACCTGCTCATGGCTGGAGAGCACCTCCACCTGCGCGGGCCGGCCCGGGCCGCCGGGATGGATCATCCCCTGCACGCTGGGGGAGCGGAACGCCTCGGCTCCGGGCTGCCAGGGCTCCAGCCAGGCCTCCACCAGGGCCCCCTGCTCGGCCATCAGCTCCAGCCAGCTGCCGGTGGGCATCGGCAGCTGCTCCAACGTCGCCAGCAGCCTCTGGCGCCGACCCCGCGCCGGCAGCCCCTCTACAAATGACTTTGCCCAACAATTGTAATGACTTTGCCAACCACTGTTAATCACTAATCCGACCTCTAAAAATGATTGTAATGACTTTGCCAACCACTGTTAATCACTTATCCGACCTCTAAAAATGACTTTGCCCAACAATTGTAATGACTTTGCCAACC
>JAWOBH010000129.1:0-5340 GCA_046498125.1 Prochlorococcaceae cyanobacterium
ACAGGTGGCCGCCAAGGTCGCCTACGACCCGGCCGGACTGCTCAACCCCGGCAAGCTGCGCGGCTGGGTTCCAGCTGCGATCAGCGGCAGCCCAGGCTGAGGCGGGTGTCGGCCCCGGTCACGGGGTTGGTGCCCTCGGCCTCCCGGCAGAGCTGCAGCTGATCGGCCCGGTCGATCAGGGCCTCGCTGAAGTCGGCATTGGTGACGGTGGCGCCGGCGAAGTTGCTGCCCGCGGCAATCACGCCGCTGAGATCGGCATCGGTGAAGTCGGCGCCGGCGAAGTCCACCTTGTCCATCAGCACGCCGCTGAGATCGGCGCCGCGGAAGTTGGCCTCCGGGAAGGCGGCCTGGGTGAGGATCGCCCCGTGCAGATTGGCGCCGGCGAAGTTGGCGTGGCGGCCGGCGGCACCGGCGAAGGAGGTGTTGGCCAGGTCCTGGCCATGAAAGTCGGCCTCGTTCTGGTTGGTGAGGGTGTAGTCCACCCCCGAGAACTCAGCCCGGGCCGGGGTGGGCGCCAGCAGCAGGGCCAGGCCAAGGAGCAGCGCCGCCAGCAGTCCCGCCGCCGCCAGCCGACTGGCGGGGCCAGCCGTGGCCGGGGGGACGGCTGGGGTGGCGGCCGTGGGTGCGGCCATCGGGGCGGCCGTGGGTGCGGCAGTCAGGGCGGGAGTAAGCACGCGGGTGACCGGCGAGGGACTTGGTCACACTCTGACCCCGGGGGCCTCAGCCAGCAGCTGGCCGAGCAGATAGAGCGAGCCGGCCACGATCACCACACCAGCCCCAGCGGCGGCAGCCTGGCGGATGGCGGCGCCCGGATCCTCGGCCACCTGCAGCTGGGCGGCCAGCCCCGGCTGGGCCCCGGAGGCCAGGGCCTGATGCAGCTGGTCCAGCGTCCAGCTGCGGTGGCCGGCCACCGGCACGATCCAGGCCCGGTCGGCGGGCCCCAGCAGGGCCTCCAGAATCGCCGGTCCCTGCTTGGCGGCCAGCATGCCCAGCACCCAGCGCCGCGGCCCCGGCGGCAGGCCGTAGCGATCCGGATCCCTGTCCAGTTCGGCCCGCAGGGCCCGGGCCGCGGCGGGGTTGTGGGCGCCGTCCAGCAGCAGCGGAATGCCCTGCCAGCGGTGCGGCTGCAGCCGGCCCGGCCAGCGGGCGGCGGCGAAGCCCCGGCGGATGGCCGCATCCGTGATCGGCCAGCCCCGCTCGGCCAGGGCCCGCAGCATGCCCAGGGCAACGGCGCCGTTGCCGGCCTGCACCGCCCCGGGGAGCCCCAGGGGCCAGTGCTGGCGATCGAGCGGGGGCTGCCAGCGCAGTTCGGCCCCCACCTCCATCGCCTTGCGGGTCAGCACCGCCGCCGCTTCCGGTCGCTGGGAGGCACTCACGGCCACCGCCCCCGGTTGCAGCACGCCCGCCTTCTCAGCGGCGATCGCGGCCACGTCCGGCCCCAGGAACTCAGCATGGTCGAGGTCGATGCTGGCGAAGCCCACCACCTCCCGGCCCGGATGGCAGCTGGTGGCATCGAGCCGTCCGCCCAGGCCCACCTCCAGCACCACCAGCTCCTGGCGGGTTTCGGCGAAGGCCAGGAACGCGGCTGCCGTCACCAGCTCGAAAGGGGTGAGCGTGTGGCGGCGGGCAGCCGGGCCGGCAACCTGCAGCAGCCGGCGCAGGTCGGCAGCGGCGATCGCCTCCCGCCCCAGGCGGACGCGCTCAGTCCAGCTCACCAGGTGGGGCGAGGTGTAGAGCCCGGCGCGAATCCCGGCGGCCAGCAGGGCCTGGTGCACCAGGGTGCAGATCGAGCCCTTGCCGTTGGTGCCGGCCACCTGCACGGCAGCGAACCGGCGTTCCGGGTGACCCAGGTCGGCCAGGGCGCCCCTCAGCCGCTCCAGGCCCAGGTCCACGCCGCGGCGGCTGAAGGGCTCGATCAGGTCGGCGAAGGGATCGGCCGGCCCCTGACCCGGTCCGTCAGGCAAGGCTGAGCAGGGCCAGCTCCAGGCGCTGCACGGCCTCACGCAGATGTTTCGGCTTGATCGTGAGCGGCGGCACGAAACGCACCACATGCGTACCGGCGGGCACCAGCAGCAACCGCTGCTCCAGAGCGGCCTTCACCACTTGGGGGGCGCTGGGGGCTTCGGGGCGCAGCACCAGCCCCTGCAGCAGCCCCCAGCCCCGCTGGCCGGCCAGCAGCTGCGGGTGCCGGGCCACCAGCTCGGCGAGCAACTGCTGCAGCTGCTCCTCACGGCGCTGCACCTGGGTGAGCAGGTCGCGCCGCTCGATCTCCGCCAGCACCGTCAGACCGGCGCGGCAGGCGAAGGGATTGCCCCCGAAGGTGCTGGCGTGGTCGCCGGGGCGGAAGTGATCCACCACCCGCTTCACCGCCAGGGCGCCGATGGGAATCCCGCCGCCAAGCCCCTTGGCCAGGGTGAAGGCGTCGGGCTCCACCCCCAGCCGCTCGTAACCCCAGAGGCGACCGCTGCGGCCCACGCCGATCTGCACCTCATCGAAGATCAGCAGGATGCTGTGCTGGTCGCAGAGCTCGCGCAGGCGCTGGAAGAAGGCCGGATCCCCGGGATTCACCCCGCCCTCCCCCTGCAGCGGTTCCACCAGCACCGCCGCCACCCGGGGGCCGTCGGCCTCGCACTCGGTCAGCAGGGCCTCGAAGGCGGCGGTGTCGTTGTAGGGGAAGTAGCGGAAACCCTGCACCATCGGCTCGAAGCCCTGGTGGTAGCGGGGCTGGCCGGTGGCTGTGACGGCAGCCAGGGTGCGGCCGTGGAAGCTGGCCTGGGCGGTGAGAATCAGGGGCGTGCGCCCGCCGGCGCCATCGATGCCGCGCACCAGCTGGCCGTGCTTGCGGGCCAGCTTGATGGCCGCCTCATTGGCCTCGGCGCCGGAGTTGCAGAAGAACACCCGATCGAAGCAGCTGCGCGCGGTGATCGCGGCGGCGAGCTGTTCCTGCTCCGGAATCCGGTAGAGGTTGGACACGTGCTGCAGGCGCCCCAGCTGGCGGGTCAGGGCCTTGCGCAGGTGCCGGTCGCTGTGGCCGAGGGTGCAGACGGCGATGCCGGCGACGCAGTCGAGGTAGCGCCGGCCCTCGCTGTCCCACAGCCACACCCCCCTGCCTCGGGCGAGCTCCAGCGGGAAGCGGGCGTAGGTGTCCATCACCGGGCTCAGGGGCCCATCGGCTGCGGTGCCTGCAGCCGGGACCGGATTCGCCGGGGCGGCAGCCAGAGGCTCAGGAGCGGCTGCCGAGGGAGAGATAGGAGCGGTGGGACTTGAACCCACATGCCCGAAGGCGCTCGATTTTGAGTCGAGTCCGTCTACCAATTCCGGCACGCTCCCACCGCTGGAAGCTTAGGCGGCGAGGGCGCTGGCGCCGGATGTGGCCAGCGGGTTGCAACGCACGATGGCGGCCCCCACGGCATTCAGCTTGGCCTCGAGGTTGGCGTACCCGCGATCGAGGTATTCCAGGCCGTAGACATCGGTGCTGCCTTCGGCGGCCAGCCCGGCCAGCACCATCGCGGCCGAGGCCCGCAGATCGGTGCCCTGCACCGGAGCTCCACTGAGCCTGGCGACGCCTTCGACGAAGGCGGTGTGGCCCTGGGTGCGGATGGAGGCGCCCATGCGCTGCAGCTCAGCCACGTGCTGCAGGCGGTTCTCGAAGATGCTCTCGGTCACCATGCTGGTGCCCTCAGCGGTGGCCAGCAGGCTCATGAACGGCGCCTGCAGATCGGTGGGGAAACCGGGGAAGGGTTGGGTGCGCAGATCCACCCCCGTGATCCGCTCGGCCGACAGGGTGAGGCCCTCGTCGTCGTGGTCGATCAGGCAGCCGACCTGCTCAAGCTTGCTGAGCACGGCACAGAGGTGGGCGGGGATCAGCGGTGCCACCCGCAGGCGGGAACGGGTGATGGCGGCGGCGAGCAGGAAGGTGCCTGCCTCGATGCGATCGGGAATCACCGCGTAGTCGGCGCCGTGCAGGCTGTCGACACCGGCGATGCTGATCGTGGCCGTGCCGGCACCGGCGATGCGGGCACCCATGGCCACCAGCAGGTCGGCCAGATCCACCACCTCGGGCTCGAGGGCGGCGTTTTCGATCACCGTCTCGCCGTCCGCGAGGGCGGCCGCCATCATCAGGGTTTCGGTGGCACCCACGCTCGGACAGTCGAGCACGATCCGGGCTCCTTTGAGTCGACGGCTGGGGCCGGAGACCGCCGCCGTGACCACGCCGTGCTCGATGGTGACCTGGGCTCCAAGGGCCTTGAGGCCCTTGACGTGCTCTTCCACCGGACGGCTGCCGATCTTGCAGCCGCCGGGCAGCGGCACCCGGGCCATGCCCATGCGGGCCAGCAGGGGGCCGATGCAGAAGAAGCTGGCCCGCAGGCTGTTCACCAGCTCATAGGGCGCCTCCGAACTGTTGATGCCGGAGCCGTCCAGCTCCAGGGCGTCGCCATGGCGTTGCACCCGGCCGCCGAGGCTCTCGAGCATGTCGGCCATCCCGTCGATGTCGGTGAGGGCCGGCACGTTGCGCAGGCGAATGGAATCGCGGCTGAGCAGACAGGCGGCCATCAGCACCAGGGCCGAGTTCTTGGCGCCGCTGACCCGCAGCTCGCCGCTCAGCGGCAGTCCACCGCGGATGCGCAGAAAGGAACGATCGCTGTCCAGGGGAGGCTCGCTGCTGGGGAGGGCAGCCGCCATCGGGGAGGCCAGCTGCGGGGCTGAGAGTAGGTGTGACCCAGCCCTGAGGGCGGTAGCCGAGCTGACGCCGGTTGCCTGAGCCTTGGTGGGGACAGCGTTGAGGGTCACGGGTCGGGCTGCCCCAGCGGAATGTCGATGCATCGTGCCAACAAACTCGTATCACGTCCAGCCATCCGCCGGGCGAAGTGGCCCCTCACGGACGTTGGCCAGGGCCGGTGGCCGCCTGTTGATGTCGTACCTTTGGGCGGTCGCCCCGGGCGGCAGCCACGCGGATGTGGCGGAATTGGTAGACGCGCTAGTTTCAGGTACTAGTGGCAGCAATGTCGTGGGAGTTCAAGTCTCCCCATCCGCATCGCAAATCACGGTTCGCCCATCCTCGGTTCGCCCACCTTCGGATCGCCAAGCCGCAGTTCTGACCCGTTCCGCCCCGGCGCCGCATCTCGGCCTGAGCTGATCACCAGTCGGCGCAATCCTCTTGTCCGGACGCTGCGGGCCCTGCATGAGTCGCGGGGACGGCGGGAGCACAACCTGGTGCTGCTCGAGGGCACCCACATGCTGCAGGAGGCCCTACGCCTGGGCCTCAAGCCCATGCACCTGCTGGCCACCGAGCAGTGGGCCGCGGACCACGGCTCACTGCTCGAGCGCCTGCCGGCGAGC
>JAWOBH010000206.1:0-2949 GCA_046498125.1 Prochlorococcaceae cyanobacterium
CCGGCCCCGGGCACGCTGCCCACGGTGCTGAGCAGCAGCTGGTGGCGGCCCAGCCAGAAGCCGCCGGCCAGGGCAAGGGCGAACAGCCCCCAGGGCTGGCGCAGGGCACGCAGCTGGGCCGCGCTGAAGCCGGCGAAGCGGCCGTCGCTGAGCTGGGGCGGGCGCGCCATCAGCCCCCAGAGACCGGCGGCGCTGTGCACGGTGCCCAGGGCCAGGGCCAGGGTGAGACCGAAGGCCAGGGCCGGGAAGCGCACCAGGGCGAAACTCACATCGGCGCCGAGGATGGGCTCCCGCAGGCCACTGTCGGGAGCGAGCAGGGCCAGGCTCCACAGCCCCCAGCCCCGGGCCAGGGCCACGGCGGCGGCGGCGCTGGCCAGGACCGCCAGCAGCCGCGGCATGGCCAGCGGCCAGCGCAGCAGCGCCAGCAACAGCGGCAGGGCCAGCAACAGCAGCGGCGGCCAGGGCAGATCCGCCAGCGCCACCAGCCCGTGCAGGCGGCGCGGGTCGAAGGGATTGAGCAGCAGCCGCTGGGCCAGCCGCACCAGCAGCAGAGCCGGGAGCAGCTGGGCGAGCCCGAGCACCCCCAGCACGGCCAGGTAGGGCAGCGGGGCCAGGGCAAAGCGGGTTCGCTCACCGGCTCCGGCCACAGGGCGGTCCCAGAGCCAGCGCAGCCAGCGCTGCAGCGCCACACCCAGGCCCAGGCCCAGCAGCAGCCCCAGGCCCTGGAGCAGCCAGCGGCGCAGCTGCACCGCCCCCCAGCCGAACTGGGCAAACCACCGCCACTCCAGCCAGCCGCGGGCAGCCACCACCAGGCCGGCGGCCAGCACGAGCACCAGCGAGAGCGCCAGGGAGAGCGCCACTGGGGACGCCGGCAACGGCATCGGAAGGCGCCTCGGAAGGCGCCGCAGTTGCCGCCGCATCGGTGCAGACCTCACAGCCCGACCTTACGCAGGGCTGGCCGGCCGGGCGACCCCCTGATAAAACCCGACCTCAGAACTCGGCTTTTATGGGCCGACCCGCTCAGCGCTGTTAGCCTGCGGCTTCTCGCCTGGGTCTTCCGTGACGGCCACCCTGTCCCGCTCCGCCCTCTCCGGTCCCACCTTCACCGGCCTGCGCTGCAAGGAGTGCGGTGAGCCCTACGCCCCGGGCGCCCGCCATGTCTGCGAGGACGTCTGCTTCGGGCCGCTGGAGGTGGTCTACGACTACGAGGCGATCCGGAACCGGGTGAGCCGGGCCACGATCGAGGCCGGCCCCGCCTCGATCTGGCGTTACCGCGAGTTTCTGCCGATCGAGGGTGATCCGATCGACGTGGGCACGGGTTTCACCCCCCTGCTCAAGGCCAACAACCTGGCCCGGCGTCTGGGCCTTAAGAGCCTCTACATCAAGAACGACGGGGTGAACATGCCCACCCTGTCCTTCAAGGACCGGGTGGTGAGTGTGGCCCTCACCCGCGCCCGTGAGCTGGGCTTCACCACGGTGAGCTGCGCCTCCACCGGCAACCTGGCCAACTCCACCGCCGCCATCGCCGCCCACGCCGGCCTGGACTGCTGCGTGTTCATCCCCTCCGACCTGGAGCTGGGCAAGGTGCTGGGCACCCTCATCTACAACCCCACCCTGATGGCGGTGAAGGGCAACTACGACCAGGTGAACCGGCTCTGCTCGGAGGTGGCCAACACCTACGGCTGGGGCTTCGTGAACATCAACCTGCGCCCCTACTACTCCGAGGGCTCCAAGACCCTGGGCTACGAGGTGATCGAACAGCTGGGCTGGCAGCTGCCCGACCACATCGTGGCGCCGCTGGCCTCCGGCTCCCTGTTCACCAAGATCCGCAAGGGCTTCGATGAATTCATCAAGGTGGGCCTGGTGGACGAGAAGCCCGTGCGCTTCAGCGGCGCCCAGGCCGAGGGCTGCAGCCCGATCGCCCAGGCCTTCGCCGAGGGCCGCGACTTCATCACCCCGGTGAAGCCCGACACGATCGCCAAGTCGATCGCCATCGGCAATCCGGCCGACGGCCCCTACGCCATCGACATCGCCAACGCCACCAAGGGCAGCATCGCCGCGGTGAGCGACGCCGAGATCATCGAGGGGATCAAGCTGCTGGCCGAAACCGAGGGCGTGTTCACCGAAACCGCCGGCGGCACCACGATCGCGGTGCTCAAGAAGCTGGTGGAGCAGGGCAAGATCAACCCCGAGGAGCGCACGGTGGCCTACATCACCGGCAACGGCCTCAAGACCACCGAGGCGGTGGCCTCCGCCATCGGTGAGCCCTACCTGATCGAGGCCCAGCTCGACAGCTTCCGCCAGGCCTGGGATCAGGCCCAGGCCAAGCACGCCGCCATCGCCACAGCCTGAAGCCCAGGCCTGAAGCCCAGGCCTGAAGCCAAGGCCTGAGACCAAGGCCTCAAACGCTCGCTCCCACTCCCCTCTCTCCCAAGCCTCTCCACGTCCCCATGGCCGTTCAGGTTCTGATCCCCACCCCCCTGCAGAAATTCACCAACAACCAGGCCAGCGTGGAGCTGGAGGCGGCCTCCGTGGCCGCCCTGGTGGAGGCCCTGGAGGGGACCTTTCCAGGCATCCGCGCCCGCCTCTGCGATGACAGCGGCAAGCTGCGCCGCTTCCTGAACATCTACGTGAACAGCGAGGACATCCGCTTCCTCGACAACGAGAGCACCAGCCTCAGCGACGGCGATGAGGTGTCGATCGTGCCCGCCGTGGCCGGCGGCTGAACGGCCATTGGTAGCAAGGACAGCAACACCCCAACGGCGCTTGCCGGTCAATAGCGTTCAGTCCCATTCAGCAGCCCGATCCCGCGCCGGGCGCGAGCCGCCTCCCCCGCCATGACCCAGGCCCCCATCTCCACCAGCGCCAGCCCCTGGCAGTCCAAGGCCCGCCTCTACGACTACCGCCAGGCCGCCAACCCGGTCCGGGCGGGCCTCACCGAGCCGATCG
>JAWOBH010000254.1:0-4810 GCA_046498125.1 Prochlorococcaceae cyanobacterium
GGCTCGACGGCAGCCACGAGTGGCGCACCCTGGCGGAGGTGGCCCGGCAGCTGGGCTGCAGCCGTGAGTACTGCCGTCAGGTGGTGCAACGGGCGCTGCGCAAGCTGCGGAAAACCGGAATCGACAGTGGTCTGGTGGAGGGCTGAGGGCTTGAGAATGGCTCCGTTGGCTGACTGAAAGGCCGTGACTCAGAGTGTGAATGCAGACCCCGGCAATCCCGATTCCGTGGATGCCGAGGTCCTGGAGAGCAGTGTCGTCGACGAGGGCCTGCTGCTCCGGCTGTTGCGCCGCGCCGGGCGGGCCGTGGCCCTGCCGGCCTTTGAGTGTTTCGAGATGCTGCTCGATCCCGACACCCCCCCCTCGGCGAAGGCGACGGTGCTGGCGGCTCTCACCTACCTGCTGCTGCCATTCGATCTGATCCCCGATTTCATTCCCGCGGTGGGCTTCAGCGACGACCTGGTGGCCCTCACCGCCCTGCTCGGCATCTGCGGTCGTCACCGCACCGAGGCGATCCGTACCCGGGCCCAGCGCCGCCTGGATCGCTGGTTTCCCCTCGGGCGCTGAAGGCCATGGCGAGCCTCACGGCCGAGCAGCTGGACGACCTGCAGACCTTCCTCAAGGACTGGCTGCGCCACACCGGCCGCACCCAGTCGGATCTGCGCCGGGCCCTGAAGGCCGGCTCGATCCGCATGCCGGTGTTGCTGGAGGCGCTCCAGACCACCTACGGCGAGCGGGGCCTGGCCGGACTTGCCGACCAGCTGTGTGAGATCGAGGAGCGCTGGCAGCGGGAGGACGCCAGCGCGCCAGTCCAGTCCTCGCATCGCGCCGCAGCGCTCGAAGACTCCCTCGGCCAGCTCGATCTACTGCTGCAGGAGATCCGCGCCGACGCCGAGCCATCGCCGGAGCCCTGAGGTCACCAGCTGCCCATGCTGTCGCTGCTCACCCGCAAGAAGCGCTTCGGGGATCCCTGGATCGGCCATCCGCAGCTGAACCGCGGCGTTGCCCTGCACCGCCGGCGGATGCAGCTGGCCGAGGGCCTCTGCCGTTGGCGCCGCCTCCTGGTGGCGCCCCAGGGGTCGTCGCCCCAGGGGTCGGCGCTGCCTGCCGCCACCCTGGCCGCCCTGGTCCGGGACGGCTGTGTGCAGATCCCCGATTTTCTTCCCGCCGCCAGCTTTGCGGCCCTGCGCGAGGAGGTGGAGCAGGCGGTGGCCACGACCGGCCTGATGCGGCCCCAAGGCGGCAACCACAAGCCGGGCTATCAGCGCAAGCGGCCGTTCCCCGGGGGCTTCGACCGCTTCGATGGCGGCACCCTCAACCGCTTTCTGGCGATTCAGCCCGCCGCCATGCCGCAGGCGGCGGGGGTCGCTGCCGACCGCAGGCTCTCGGTCTGTTCCCGCACCGTGATCGGCTTGCCGCACCGCCCGGCAAACCTGGAGATCTACCTCACGGTGCATGGCGAGGAGGCGCGCACGCCCGACCTGCAGAAGGTGCTGCACCGCGACACCTTCTTCCGCTCCCTCAAGTTCTGGCTGTTTCTGCGGCCGGTCAGCCCTGAGGACGGTCCCTTTGTGTATGTGCCGGGCAGCCACAGGCTCGATCACCGCCGCCTGCAGTGGGAGCAGGCCACGGCCAACGCGGCGATCGCCGCCCGGACGATGCCCAACCTGGGGGGCTCCTTCCGCATCCACGAGTCGGAGCTCGCCGCTCTGGGGCTGCCTCGGCCGGTGTCCTTCAGTTGCCCCGAGAACACCCTGGTGGTGGCCGATGTGCTGGGCTTTCACCGCCGCGGTGACGCCCTCCCCGGTCGGGAGCGGCTGGCGCTCTATGGCTGGCTGCGCCCCTACCCCTTTTCGCCCCTGCCCTGGTGATCAGCCGGCAGGGCCTCCAGTGGCCCTGGACAGGCAAAGTGGGGCCATGCCTGAACGTGAGCCTCCGATGGCCAGTCCTGCCTCCCCGCCCTGCCGTGTTAACGCCGCGGGCCCACGCCAGGGGCTGGCCGCCGTCACCGCTGTGGCGGCGCTCGCCGGGTACGCGCTGGCTCCGGCGCCGGCCCTGGCCCAGCGGCAGCTCTGGATGCTCGGGCCCGGCAGCGAGGCGGCTCCCAGCACCGAGGTGGTGCCCACCAACTGCGTCACCGCCCCCGATGGCACCATCACCTGCGACACCGAACTGCGCAATCCGCCCCGCCGCACCCCCGCCCGCCCCAGCCTTGAGCTGTTCGAGAACTGAGTGGACCTGAGGCCGATGCGCTTCCAGCGGCTGCGGCGTGTGCTCGATGACGCCAATTACCTCTATGTGATCGACCGCAGCGAGCAGCAGCTGGCCAAGCTGCTCGGGGTGGTGCTGGTGGTGGTGATGATCGCCGCCACCGTGCAGCTGGTGGTGGAAGTGGCGCTGGCGCTCACGGTGGAGGGCACCCCCTGGCTGGACGCCAAGCTCAACAAGGTGCTGGGTGATCTGCTCAACCTGCTGATCGCCCTGGAGGTGCTGCAGAACATCACCTCCTACCTGCGCCGTCACGTGGTGCAGATCGAGCTGGTGCTGCTCACCGCCATGACCGCGGTGGCCCGGAAGGTGATCGTGCTGCCGCCCGGCGCTGAGAACAAGCCCGCCCTGCTGGCTGGTCTTGGGGTGGCGGTGCTGGCCCTGGCCGGTGCCTACTGGCTGGTGCGTTCGCTCACCCTGCGCAAGCCTCCCGCCAGAACAGGGCCAGCCATACGCATCCGGGGTCGGAATCCGTAGCCTCCAGCCGGTGCCGCCGGTGGGCGGGGATCAGCAGGGCATCCCCGCGGCAGAGCTCCAGCTCCTCCTCCCCCTCCCCAGGCCCTGCCCCGGCCAGGCGCAGCCGGGCGCTGCCCTGCAGCAGCGTCACCCATTCATGCTCGGCCTGGTCGTACCACCAGCCCGGCGGGCTGCTGGCGCTGCAGGAGTGGATGCGCTCCAGCCGCCAGCCCTCGCCGGAGGCCAGCACGGTGGTGCGCTCCTCCCCCGGGGACGGGCAGGGCCCCGCCAGCAGGTTGGTTCCGGCGGCGGCTGGGGCTGGATCCGTGTCCCCCCAGCGCCGGCCGATCTCGAAGCCGTGCCGGCGGGCCAGGGCCACCACCTCCTGGTGGTGGCTGCAGTTGCGCAGGGCCTCGCGCAGGGACGGATCAGCGTCGCTGAGGGCCACGAAGGCGTTGAGCTGGCGCACCTTGTCCAGGAACTGCTGCAGCTGGGCTTCAGCCACGGGGATCGGCGGTGGGATGGAGCGGCTTGATCATGCGCCAGCGTTGAAACCAGGCGCCGCCGAACAGCACCGTTTCCTCCGCCTCCACCAGCCAGCCCCGGCGCTCCAGCAGCGGCCGGGAGAGCTGACTGGCCTCGGTGCGCAGCCGCCGCTGGCCCTGGCGCCGGGCCTGTTCCTCCAGGGCCCGAAGGATGGCGCTGGCACGCCCCTGCCGGCAGGCGCGGCCGCGGCAGTAGAGCAGGGCCAGGCGGTCGTCCGGATGCAGCACGCCGAAGGCCTCGATGCTGGCGCTCTCCAGGGCCGTGCTGGCCAGCCCGTAGCCGTCGGCCAGGGGCTGGCGCAGGGCGCCTGAGCGGGCCGGGTGATGGGCCCAGGCCTCGATCTGGGCCTTGCTGTAGCGACCGCCGGTCTGGCTCAGCACCGCATCGCGGTACACCGCCAGCACGTCGTCGTGGTCGGCGGGCCCCAGGCGCCGCAGGGGAAAGGAACGGTGGGGCCGGGGATTCATCGGCGCCGCTGCGGTCTGCGGGTGTGCCCACCAGTGTCTCCCCCGCCGCCACACTGGCACTGCCCCCGCTTGCGCGGCCACCGGTCTGCGCTGTCGCCATGCCCGTCGCCGCCTCGCCTCACGCCCGATCTGCGCGCCACCGCCCAGCGTCTGCCCCGGCCCCGGCCGCGGTCCTCGTGCTGGGGATGGCGTTCCTGCTCGGTTGCCTGCTGGTGCTGCCGGCCGCGGCCCGGGCCGAGCCCGCTTCGGGGGCGCAGCTGTTCGAGGCCCACTGCGCCGGCTGCCATCTCCAGGGTGGCAACATCATCCGCCGCCGGAAAACCCTCAAGCTGGCGGCCCTGGAGCGGGAGGGCATCGCCTCGCCTGCCGCCATCGCCGCCATCGCCGCCGGCGGGGTGGGACAGATGTCCGGTTATGGCGAGGTGCTCGGGCCGGACGGCAGCGAGGCCGTGGCCGCCTGGGTGTGGCGGCAGGCCCAGGAGGGCTGGCCGCGGGGCTGAGCGCACCGACGGGCTCGCCCCTCCTCAGAAGGCCTGAATCCAGGGGTACACCTGCACCGCGGTCCAGATGCCGTGGCGCCAGTAGGTGTCGCCGCGCACCAGCTCCTCCACCTGCTGCTGGCTTTCGGCCTCGTAGATGCCGAACACGTGGGTGCTGCCCTCGGTGGGCCCCAGGGTGATCAGGATCCCCGCGTCCTTCTGGCGCTGCAGCCCGGCCAGGTGCTCCTGGCGGTAGGGGGCGCGCTTCTCCAGGGCGTGGTCGCAATAGGTGCCCCAGAGCACATAACGCATTTCTTGACAGGGTTCTATTGTGATGTGGTGATTGTACTCGCTCCCCTGCCCACCACTTCCCACCATTTGTGGATCAGGTCTTGGCCAAACGCATGCCACCTTGTTGCTGTCCAGATCACAGACCAGATCGTCAAAGTTTTCGACGGTCTTTCATCAGGGTGATGTGCTGAAAGTGTTGCCAGCGTGGCACATGAGTTTTTGATTCGACAGCAGCCCAACGGTATCGGAGTCTCGCCACTTCTCGACTGACATGCTGAGGTTCGGCTCAATGGGCAGGTAATCCAG
>JAWOBH010000277.1:0-5432 GCA_046498125.1 Prochlorococcaceae cyanobacterium
CACCCGGGAAAGGGCGGGCTCCTGGTTGGCCGCGGCCGCCAGGCCCATGGCCACCGAGGCCAGTTCCCGGGGGGACTGGTCCCGGGTGGCCTGAAGCCGGAAGTCAAACCCTCCCGTGGTGCCCAGGCCCTGAATCGGCGGTGGCACCCCCTCGCTGCTCACTCCCGCCCAGGTGGGCCAGCTGCTGGCGGCGCTGCGGGCCCGCTTCGGCCTGGCCCCGGGCGCCGAGATCACCCTGGAGCTGGATCCGGCCAGCTTCGATGAGCGGCGCCTGCACGGCTACCTGGCCGCCGGCATCACCCGCGTCAGCCTGGGCGGCCAGAGCTTCGACGACGCCGTGCTGGCGGCCCTGGGGCGGCGTCACCGCGGCGACGACCTGGAGCAGGCGGCCCGCTGGCTGGAGCGGGCCCGGGGCCGCGGCGCCCTGGCCAGCTGGAGCCTGGATCTGATCCAGGCGGCACCGGGCCAGCACCAGGCCAGCTGGCGCCAGCAGCTGCACCGGGCGATCGGCACCGGCGCGCCGCACCTGTCGGTGTATGACCTCACGATCGAGCCGGGCACGGTGTTCGCAAGGCGCCTGGAGCGCGGCCAGCTGGAGCTGCCCGACTGCGATCGGGCCGCCGACCTCATGGACCTCACCTGGGCCGAGCTGACGGCGGCGGGCTACGGCCACGTCGAGATCTCCAGCTACGCCTTTCCCGGCCACGCCTCGCGCCACAACCGCGTCTACTGGAGCGGCGCCGGCTGGTGGGGCTTCGGCATGGGCGCCACCGCCGCCCCCTGGGGGGAGCGCCAGGCCCGGCCGCGCACCCGGGCGGCCTATGCCGCCTGGCTTGCCCAGGGGACGGCCCAGGGGCCGGGGGCGGGCATGCCGCTGGATGAGCGCCTGATGGTGGGCCTGCGCCGCCGCGAGGGGGTGCGGCTGCCGGCCCTGCTCACGCCAGCGGGGTTGTCGCCGGCCGAGGCCGCCCAGGCCCTGGCGGAGCTGCGCCGGCGCCTGGCCCCCTGGCTGGCCGAGGGGTTGCTGCTGGAGGAGGGCAGCCGCTGGCGGCTGTCCGATCCGGCCGGCCTGGCGCTCAGCAATGGGGTGCTGCGGGAGTTGCTGGACTGGTGGGAGCAGCGGGGGGAGCCGCCGGGGGGACAGCCGGGCGCCGCTGACCGGCGATCCACTGGCGCAGAGCCTCCACCGCCCGCTGCCGTCCCGGCAGCAGCGGCGGGCTGAAGGGGGGCTGGCGCTCGGTGAGGCCGAGCAGGTCGGCCGTCACCCGCACCTGGCCGTCGCAGCCGTCGCCGGCGCCGATGCCCACCACGGGAATCTGCAGCCGGGCGCTCAGTTCGGTCCCCAGCGGGGCCGGCACGTGCTCCAGCACCAGCGCGAAGCAGCCGGACGCCTCCAGGGCGTCGGCAGCGCGGATCAGGCGCTGGCGGCTGGCCGCGTCGTTGCCCTGGCGCCGGTAGCCGAGGCGGTGCACCGACTGGGGCGTGAGGCCGATGTGGCCCATCACCGGAATGCCGCTGCGCACCAGCCGGTCGATCACCGCCAGGGTTTCCGGCTCGGCGCCCTCCAGCTTCACCGCCGCCGCCGGCGTTTCCTTCAACACCCGCCCGGCCGCGGCCACGGCCTCATCGCTGCTGCACTGATAGCTGAGAAAGGGCAGGTCGCAGATCAGCAGCGGCTCCTGGCCGGCCGGACAGCTGCTGGCCAGACCCCGGCCGGCGGCGCGGCAGTGGTGCAGCATCTCCTCGAGGGTCACCGGCAGGGTGGTGGGGTGGCCGAGCACCACCATGGCCAGGGAGTCGCCCACCAGCAGCGCGTCGGCGCCGGCCTCGGCCACCAGCGCCGCCGAGAGGGCATCCCAGGCGGTGAGCACCGTGATGGGCAGGCCGGCCTGCTTGCGGCGCAGCAGATCCGCAGGACGCAGGGGCACGGCGAGGGCTCAGAGACCAGGCATTGCTAGCATCAGCACGACTCGGACCCACGCGGCCCTGACGCCCAAACCTGGTCAGGACCGGAAGGCAGCAGCCACACGGGATGCTCAGCGCAGGCGTGGACTCCGGGTCACCCTCTTGACGAGCTCAGCCGATTGACGAACCCAGCTGAACCGCTCAGCTGGAGTCTGCTCACCTGTCGTCTGACTGACGGGCCTGGCGGTTGAGCAGGAACGGCGGAATCATCGCCCCGCGCTCTTCGTGCCGGGGATGAGGCGCCGGAGCACCGCCGCCCATCCCACCGAGCAGGTTGGCGTCGTTGAAGCTCATGGCCGGTCGCTCATGGCGGTAGGGCGCGCCGCTGTCGAAGCCGGTGGCAATCACGGTGACGTGGATCTCACCTTCGAGGCGCTCGTCCACCACGGCGCCCACGATGATGTTGGCATCGGGATCAACCACGTCGTAGATCACTTCCGAGGCGGTGGTCATGTCCTCCAGGGTCATGTCCTTGCCGCCGCTGATGTTGATCACCACCCCCTTGGAGCCGTCGATGCGGGCCGACTCCAGCAGCGGGCTGGTCATGGCCGCCTGGGCGGCCTCACTGGCGCGGCTGCGGCCCGAGCCCACGCCGATGCCCAGCAGGGCGGTGCCGGCATCGGACAGCACCGAGCGCACATCGGCGAAGTCCACGTTCACCAGACCGGGCCGCACGATGATGTCGCTGATGCCCTTCACGCCCATGCGCAGCACGTCGTCGGCGGCGCGGAAGGCCTCGTTCAAGGGCGCTCCGGCGATGGCATCGCGCAGGCGGTCGTTGGGGATCACGATCAGGGTGTCCACGTGCTCGGCCAGACGGGCGATGCCCTCTTCGGCCTGACGCTGACGCTTGCGACCCTCGAACCCGAACGGCTTGGTGACGATGCCCACGGTGAGGGCGCCGACCTCCTTGGCCACCTCGGCCACGATCGGCGCGGCGCCGGTGCCGGTGCCGCCGCCCATGCCGGCGGCGATGAACACCAGATCAGAGCCCTGAAGCGATTCCTGCAGTTCGCTGCGGGATTCCTCGGCGGCCTTCTGGCCGATCACCGGGTTTCCCCCCGCCCCCAGGCCGCGGGTGAGCATCTGCCCCAGCTGGGTGCGGTGCTGGGCGGCGGATTGCAGCAGGGCCTGGGCATCGGTGTTGAGCACCCGGTAGCCCACCCCCTGGAGATCGGAGGCGATCATCCGGTTCACCGCATTACTGCCACCGCCGCCCACACCGATCACCTCGATCCGCGCCGACTGGCTGGGGACGATGCCGAGGTCTTGGGCTGGGCTGGAGGTCATAGCGGTGGCGTGGGGGGAAGCTCCGTTAGCGGAGGGGAGTTCAGCTCCCATGGCGAGATCCACCTCGAGACTCGTCTGGTCGAATTGCCCGTGCCCGTTGACCTGCCCGTGCATGCTGTCGAGCGCCTGAGTGGCGGAATCGGGGAAGTTTCACACGATTACCGAGTTTCTGGGGGGGCTGCTGCTCGTCTGCGCACATTACAAGCACTGATGGCGACACGATCACGGTTTGATCACGGTGCCGGAACAGGCGGTTTGGGCGGCTTTTTCAGGGCCAGTTCGGGCTGCTCCGGTTCCGTGAGGTCGATCGCCTGAAGGGCCTTGCCCTGGAGATGGGGGGGCAGGGTTTCAATCAGGTGGTCGAGCACCTCCAGCCGGCGGGGCAGGCGTTGGTCGCCGGGGCCCAGGTGCACCTCCCCCAGCCGCGCACTCTGCAGCGTGAGCGCGCCGCTGGGCTCGAAGCGAATCTGGCGAAGGTCGGCGCTGAGCCGCTCACTGGCCCGCAGCATCAGGGAGAGGGCCGGCCGATGGCGCTCCTGCCAGCCCAGCACCAACGGCCCCTCAATGGCCGCGTCGCTCAGGCCCTGGGCCTGGCGGGCACTCATCCAGTGCCCATTGCGGTCCACAAAGCCCTGCTCCAGGCCGTTGGGCCCCCGCCGCTGGGCCGGGGCCGCCGGTTCCCGATCCACCAACTCCACCCGCAACCGAGGCGGAGCCATCCAGCGGCTCACTTGCACCTCCTCCACCGGCAGGGTGTCCTTGAGCTGGGCCGCCAGACGCCTCGGCTCCAGGCTGAGCAGGGGCTGGGGGAAGTCCAGCCCGGCGGCGCTGATCACCTGCTCGCGGTCGATGTGGCGGCTGCCGCCCACCTCCACCTGTTCGGCGCTGGTCAGGGTCCAGCCCTCGCGCAGGAGCAGGGTGCCGAGGCCGGCGCTCAGGCCCAGCAGCACCAGCATCCGCCAGCCGTTGCGCAGGCGCTCATTGCGGCGCTGCAGGCGCAGCTCCCGGCGGCGCTCCACTCCAGGGGGCAGGGGGCGGGCCTGGCTCACAGCTCGCAGCGGGAGCGGGACATCAGCTCGCCCATCCAGCGCCGGGCCCGCTCGGCATCGGCGAAGGGCAGATCCTTCTGCTCGCCGCCGCCCACCAGCCGCAGGCGGCAGCTGCCCTGGGCCTCATCCGTAAGCGGGGCCTCACCGGAGCTCAGGGCCAGCAGCTCCACCAGCTCCAGCTGCTTGATCACGAAGCTGTCCTGCAGCTGCAGGTGGCCGGCGTCGAAGCGGCTCCAACTCAGCACCCCATCCACCAGCCGGGCGGCGCCGCAGCCGTCGAGCTTGGCCAGCTCGGCCCCCTCGGCCCACTCCCGGAACAGCTGCTGGCGCCGCCGCTCCAGCCAGCCCAGGGCCACGAGCAGCACGAACACCAGCAGCAGCGGCAGCCACAGCAGGCCGTGACTCATCGCCCCAAACCTCCGGCGAGCAGGGATGGATGGCATTCTCCCGCCGTCTGCACCAGTTCGTGCACCAGGGCATCGAGTGCAACACCACTGGCTGCCCAGAGCATGGGATACATGCTCTGGCTGGTGAAGCCCGGCAGGGTGTTGATCTCGTTGAGCCAGAGCTCACCGCTGGCCTCGTCGTAGAAGAAATCAACCCGCGCCAGTCCCGCGGCATTCACCGCCTGGCAGGCCTGGATGGCCATCGTCCGGGCCCGGGCGCTGATCGCCTCGGGCACCACGGCCGGAATCACGGTGTGGCTTCTGCCCTCGCTGTATTTCGTCTCGTAGTCATACCAGTCGGCGTCGAAGCGGATCTCGCCCAGCACCGAGGCCTGCAGGGCCCGCCCGTTGCCACCCTTCACCGCACACTCCAGCTCCCGGGCGCTCACCCCCTGCTCCACCACGATGCGGGGATCGAGGACGGCGGCCTCCCGCAGGCCGCTGAGCAGCTGGGCGCGATCGGTGGCCTTGCTGATCCCCACCGAGGAGCCCAGGTTGGCCGGCTTGACGAAACATGGGTAGCCCAGCTGCCGCTCCAGCCGATCCAGCAGCGCCTCAGGATCGGCCTCCAGTTCGGCGGCGGCTACGCAGGCATAGGGCACCTGGGGCAGGCCGGCGGCGGCGAAGGCGGCCTTCATCGCCTGCTTGTCCATGCCCACCGCCGAGCCCAGCACGCCGGAGC